>JAWVYT010000022.1:0-14421 GCA_033722595.1 Longimicrobiales bacterium | reverse complement strand
GGTGGGCCAGGAGCCCGGCCAACCCCGGAAGGCGGACGGCCACGACGGCGTCGCCCCGCTCCAGCGCGCTCCGCATGGGCCGGAAATCGGAGTGCCGGAGGATCGGCCGTGCGTCCGTGACCAGCGACGACGTCTCCCAGGGCAGCCCCTCCGGCGGGTCGGGCAGGTCGTCGTGCGTCACCCCCCGCTGCCGCAGCGCCTCTCGAACGCGGAGCAGGTTCAGCTGCCGGAACGCCTCGTTGTGGGTCAGGAGCGGGAGTCCGCGGTGGTGGGGCACGCCCTTGATCTCGACGCGGCGGCCGCCGGCCACGCTCACGTTCACGTCCTGCCGGGCGGCGCCGGCGCCGCGGCGGACCTTCCCCGTGGACCGCGCGACCCGGGCCAGGAGCTCGGCGCCGGCCTTCAGCTCCCACGGCGTAACGAGGTCCGGCTCGGTGACGAGCTCGGTCAGCGGCATCCCCAGCCGGTCGGTCCGGAACGTGATCCGGTGGCCGACATCGGAGACCTCGCGGCACGAGTCCTCCTCCAGGGAGAGCTGTCGGATCCGGAGCGCGCGATCGACCCCGAGGCCCGGGACCCGCAGCGGGATCTCGCCCGCCAGCCCCACCATGGCCGTACGCTGGAACCCCGTGGGAATCGACCCGTCGAGGTACTGCTTCCGCATCACGTGGAGCTCGCTCACCAGGTTCAGCCCGCAGAGCCCCGCGATCTCCACGGCGATCCGAACGGCGTCCATGTCGACATGGAACGGGGGTGTGTCGTCCATCTCGTAGGTGCAGACCGTGCCCCGCTCCAGCAGGTAGACGATCTCCTTCCGGGTCTTGAACTCCATGAGGGCCGTGCGGTCGTACTCGCCCAGCTCGCTGAGCGTCGGCCGCATGTGCCGGAGCACCTCCGCGTCCACGGCCTCCACGCGGCGGCCCGCCGGACACCGGCAGAACAGCTTGGAGCGTGTCAGCAGCTGCTGATGGACCTCGAGGCCCGCCATGAACCCGATCCGGTCGTAGTCCCCGGCCGTCATCTCGGACAGCGGTCGGTCCTCGAAGTCGAGCGCCGCCTCCCGCCGCGGGTTGAGCTCCGGCGGCGGCTGGACGGCGTGCTCGTTCATCGGTTCTGTCATGGAGCCCATGATGCCACATGGATCAGTATCGAACAACTTCGAGCTTCGTCCCCTCGACCGCCCACCCCGGCCTTTCGCCCAGCGCCCTCCGCCCTCACTTTCTCTGCAGCCACGGAACCACCGTTCCCCGTCAGCGACCCGGTGACCCTCGTGCGATCCCTGAAGAACCTCATACGGGAAATCCATCGGCGCTCGATCTGGCAGGTGCTCAGCATCTACCTGGTCAGCGGTTGGATCGTGTACCAGATCGTCCTCGACCTGGTCGAAGGACTGGGGCTCCCGGACTGGTTCCCCCCCTTCGCCGTGGTCCTCCTCCTCCTCGGCCTGCCCATGGTCCTGGCTACGGCGGTCGTACAGGAGCGCCCCGGCGAGCCTCTCGACCACACCGCGGAAGGTGCGCCGGATCCCGTCGAGGACGCCGGGGCCGGCGAGCGACTCCTCACCTGGCGCAACACCATCCTCGGCGGGATGGCGGCCCTCGCCCTCTGGGGCGTCTTCGCCGCCGGCTGGGTCCTCTTCGGCGGCACGACGACAGCGCTGGTCCCGCCGTCCGGCCCGGCCGTGGCGGTCCTCCCCTTCACCACCATCGGCAACGACCCGGAGAACGAGTACTTCAGCGAGGGCATCCACGAGGACATCATCGCGCAGCTCTCCCGCATCGACGGCCTCAAGGTCATCTCCCGGACCTCCGTGATGCGGTACGCGGGTGCGGAGGCCCTCGACCTGCGGGAGATAGCCCGCACGCTGGACGTCTCCGCGATCCTCGAAGGCAGCGTCCGCCGGGACAGCCCTCGGGTGCGGATCGTCGCCCAGCTCATCGATGGGCAGTCGGAAGGCCACCTCTGGGCCGAGACCTACGATCGACGGCTGGACGACGTCTTCGCCATCCAGAGCGAGGTGGCGCGGCGGATCGCCGACGCGCTGGCCGTCACCCTCTCGCCGGAGGATCAGCGGCGGGTGGAGGAGCGACCGACCGACCACCCCGGCGCCTACGAGGAGTACCTGAAAGGACGGCACCACTGGAACCGGCGGACGGCCGACGGGCTCGAAGCTGCGATCCGGCACTTCAACCGGGCCCTGGAGCTCGATTCCGCGTACGCCCAGGCCTACGCCGGCCTTGCCGACGCCTATCTGCTGCTGCCGTACTACGCGGGCCGCCCGCCCGGCGACAGCCGGGATGAGATCCAGGACGCCGCCGAACGTGCGCTGGCGCTGGATCCCCGGCTCGCCGAGCCCCACGCCACCCTCGGGCTGCTCTACACGGACTGGGATCGGAACCTGGCGGCAGGAGAAGAGGAGTACCGCCGGGCGATCCGCCTGAACCCGAACTACGCCACCGCCTGGCAATGGCTCGCGCTCAACCGGTGGTTTCAGGACCGACCGGAGGACGCCCTCGAAGCCAGTATGCAGGCGGGCGAGCTGGACCCGCTCGCGCCGATCATCCCGGAGAACCGGATGTATTACTACCTGGCCCTCGGCCAACCGGAGCAGGCCTATGCCCTCGGGCAGGAGATCCTGGCCCTCGACCCGGGGTTCCGGGCGGCCCACGACAACATAGCCCTGGCGCTCCTCATCCTCGGCCGCCCCTACGAGGCGCTGGAAGCGGTATCGGATCTGGACCCCCTCGGGACTACCACGACCGCCGTCATCCACGGCCACATCCTGCAGGCGCTCGACGACACCGCTGGGATCGCCGACGTTTACGCGGCCCTTCGGGCCCGAGCTGGGACACAGTTCGTCTCGCCCACCGCGCTCGCGGCCCTGGCTGAGCTCCTGGGCAGGGAGTCCGATGCGGTCCGCCACCGGGAGCGGGCGAGCCGGGTCCAGGACCCGTGGCGCAACTACGTAACCGGGATCCTGGAGCTCATCGACACCGGCGACGCAGACTAGACTATCCCTCGCCCCAGCCCTCCGCCCTCCCCACCCTCGACCCCACCCCTCGCTTGGGTCCCGGCTCCTCTCCCGCTACCCTACGGCACCGACGCCGTTCACCGCGACCCGAGGCCGCCCATTCCCGCCGCCGACGAGCACCGCCTCCAGACCCCCGATCCGGCCCCGCGCCGGCACCGGGTCGAGTTCCCGCCGCCGGACGGCGGCACGCCCGACCAGGATGAGGCGGCCTTCTACCTGGTGGAGGACGGCGAGCGCCGGACGATCCGGTTCCACGAGTACGGGGAGATCTACAGCCGGCACGGGCTCTACGAGCAGCTCTTCTACGACCGGCTCAAGTGCCAGAGCCCTCGCAAGGTGGCGGAGATCCTGCACGCCACGCTGGAGAAAAGCGACGGGAACCACTCCGAGCTCCGGGTCCTCGACCTGGGCTGCGGGAACGGGATGAGCGGCGAAGCCGTGGCGGAGCACGGCGTGGCCCGGCTCGTGGGCGTCGACATCGTGCCCGCGGCCCGCGACGCGGCGTTCCGCGACCGGCCGGGCCTCTACGACAACTACTACGTGGTGGACCTCGGCGACCTGGACGACGACGAGCGGGCCGAGCTCGAGGCGTGGAGCTTCGACTGCCTCCTGACCGTCGCCGCCCTCGGCTTCGGCGACATCCCAGCCCGGGTCCTGGCCCAGGGGTTCGAGCTGGCCGGCGACCGGGCGTGGATCGCGTTCAACATCAAGGAGTCGTTCCTCGACCCGTCCGACGACAGCGGCTTCTCCCGGATGGTCCGCGAGCTGGTCTTCAGCGACTACATGCAGCTCCACCACATGGAGCGCTACCGCCACCGGCTCGCCATCGACGGCAAGCCGCTCTACTACTACGCCGTCGTCGCCCGGAAGACCGGCCGGGCCATGCCCGACGGACTGGCCTGACCCGACCGCCGCTCCCGAGCCGGCTCAGCCCACGCCGCAGAACCGCAGCGCCGTCAGCGCGACCACCTTCGCGGCCGTCTCCAGCTCGGCGATCTCGACCCACTCGTCCGGCGCGTGCGCGCGGCGGACATCGCCCGGACCGAAGAGCACGGTCGGCGTGCCGCCCTCGTTGGCCAGCAGGCGCATGTCGGCGCCGTACGGCATCCCCCGGATCTCCGGCGGCGCACCGGTCACGGCGGCGAACGCGTCGCGCGTGGTGGTGACCACGGCGGCGTCCGGATCGGTGGCCGCCGGGGCGAACTGGCCGCCCCACCACTCCACCACCGGCGGGTGGTCCAGCAGCCACGCGTCGCCGTCCGCGGCCTCCTCGTGGGCCTGTGCGACCGCCGTCTCCAGTTCCCAGCGGGCCACGCCCGGGTCCTCGTCCGGTGCCACGCCGAGCCGGCCCTCGAACGTCAGCGACTCGGCCACCGTGGACGCCCAGATCCCCGCCCGGACGGTGCCGACGCAGAGCGCCCACGGCAGCGTCTGCCCGTCGAACATGGGGTGCGAGTGCTCCGCGTTCCGCTTCCGCTCCAGCACCCGAAGCGCCCGGTAGATCGGCAGGAACCGGGCGATCGGGTCGACGCCCTCCTCCCGCAGCGCGCCGTGGGCCGCCCGGCCGGGGATCGTGACCCGGAAGTTGAACGCGCCCGCCTGCGCCGGCGCCAGCACCAGCCGGGTCGGCTCGAGGACGATGGCGCCGTGGCCCGTATGGCCTCGGCGCACGGCCGCCAGGGTGCCGAGCCCGCCGTCCTCCTCGCCCACCACGCTCTGGACCAGCACGGCGCCGTCCAGCTCGACGCCCGCATCCCGGATCGCCCGGACGGCGAACAGCGCGCACAGGAGCCCGCCCTTCATGTCCGCCGTGCCGCGGCCGTACACCCGATGATTTCGACCCGTCACCTCGAAGGGTGGGACGGTCCAGCGGGCAGGGTCGCCGGCGGGGACCACATCGACGTGGCCGTTCAGCACCAGCGTGGGTCCCGGCCCCGGCTCGGCGAAGCTCCCCGCGCCGAACCGGCCGACGACGCCCAGCGCCCGCTCCCGGCCCAGCTCCTCGCTGTATGATGGGTCCTCCCGGAGGCTCTCCAGGTCCAGCTCCCACACGTCGGTCTCCAGCCCCAGGTCGGCCATGAGCCCGGCCACGTACTCCTGCGCCGGCGTCTCACGCCCGCCGGATGTGTCCAGCGCCACGAGGTCGGCCAGCGCTTCGAGGAGTGCGTCCACGTCGACCCGGTCCAGCACTCGGCGCTCCAGGTCCGTGAGCGGCCGGCCGGTCACACGCCCTCCAGCGCCGCCGCCAGGTCCGCCACCAGGTCGTCGCCGTTCTCGATCCCGACCGAGTAGCGGACCAGCGACTCGGGGATCCCGGCCGCCGCCCGCTGCTCCGGCGTCAGCTCCACGTGGCTGGTGGTGGCCGGCGGGCCGACGAGGGTGGCCACGGAGCCGAGGCTCGCGGCCCGGTGCGCGAGTCGGAGGCCGGAGAGGAGTCGCTTGACCGCGTCCGGCCCGCCGTCCACCAGCGAGAACGACAGCACGCCGCCGAAGCCGCTCATCTGGCGGGCGGCCACGTCGTGATGGGGGTGGCCCGGCAGCCCCGGGTAGAAGACGTCGGCCACGGCGTCGTGCTCCGCCAGGAAGCGGGCCACCTGCAGCGCGTTCGCGTTCTGCCGCGCGACCCGGAGCTCCAGCGTCCGGAGCCCGCGGGCCAGCAGGAACGCCGAGTGGGCGTCCAGCGACGCGCCGTGGATCTCCCGGTACCGGAAGACCGTCTCCACCCGCTCCGGGTCACCGGCCAGCACACCGCCCATGGCGTCCGAGTGGCCGCCGAGGAACTTCGTGGCGCTGTGGAGCACGAGGTCGGCGCCCAGCTCCAGCGGCCGCTGGTTGATCGGCGTGGCGAACGTGTTGTCCACCACCGCCACCGCGCCGGCGTCCTTCGCCGCGCGCGCCAGCCGCCCGATGTCCAGCACCTTCAGCGTGGGGTTCGTCGGCGTCTCCAGGTAGACCAGGTCCGCGCCCTCGTCGATCGCCGACTCCATGGCCTCGTGGTCGCCGGTCTCGACCAGCGTGACGTCCACGTCCCACGCGGGCAGGAAGTCGGTGAACAGTCGGTTCGTGCCGCCGTATGTGTCTTTCACGCTGACCACCCGTGCGCCGGGCTCGAGCAGCGCGAACAGCGTGCTGCTCACCGCCGCCATCCCCGTGGCGAACGCCGTTGCCCGATCCGCGCCCTCCAGCGCCGCGACCTTCCGCTCGAACAGCGCGACCGTCGGATTCGTATTCCGGCTGTAGATGTGGCCCGGCCGCTCGCCGGCGCCCACGGCCGCCCACTCGTCCAGGTCCGGGTAGGCGAACGTGACGCCGTAGAAGACCGGCGGCACCGTCGCGCCCTCGGCGCCCTCCTCCTCGCCGGCCCAAACCGAGCGGGTCGACGCGCCCCATGCCTCGGGACTCCGGTCGGCCTCGCGGCCCGCCCCGCGACCGCCCGGGTCGGCCCCGCGCTCCGGGCCGCTCACCGCCCACCCCCGCCCGGCCCGGTCGCCAGCGCGTCCCACACCGCCGCGGAGACCTCCCGGATCGCCGCGTCCGCCACCGGCGTCCGGTCGAGGCCCCGGGTCAGGACCACAAGCACGTACGGCGCCCGTTCCGGCGGGTAGACGATGGCCGCGTCGTGGGCGATCCGGGTGATCGTGCCCGTCTTGTTCGCCGTCCGCACCCCGTCCGGCACGCCCGCCGGGATCCGCTGCGTGAACTCCTGCGCGGCCAGCACGCCGATCATCGCCCGGCAGTCGGCGGGCTCCAGCGGCTCGAGCGCCCGGTGCACGTCGCCCCGCTCGCACCGGGCCAGCGCGGTCATGACCCGGGCCAGCGCGCCGGCCGTGGTGGTGTTGCTCATCCCCGCCTCGTACGCCGGGTTGTCCTCCACGCCCCGGAGCACGTGCATCCGCTCCGCGCCCAGCGCGTCCATCGTCTCCCGGACGGCCGCCGCGCCCACCTCCTCGATGACCAGGTTCGTGGCCAAGTTCGACGACCGGACGATCATCCGGCGACCAAGCTCCTCGAGCGCGACCGAGTCGCCGATCATGGCGTACAGCGCGGTTTCGCCGTCGGACTCCGGCGTCAGCGAGTACGTGCTCCCGTCGGCGATGCTGGTGAACGTGTTCCGGACCGGCACCCGCTCGTCGAGCGACCGCTCGCCCGCCGCCGCCTGTCGGTACAGCTCCATCAGCACCGGCACCTTCATCGTGCTCGCCGCGTGCATGACCACGTCGGCGTCCACGGCCGCCCGCTCGCCCGTCCCCAGGTCGACCGCCACCGCGGCGACCTCGGCGGGCACCCCGCTCGTGGACTCCCGCAGGAGCTGCCCGAGCGGCTTGTCGCCCCAGCCCGCCCACCCGGGGCCCCGGACCACGCGGCCGGGCAGCGCGCCGGTATGCTCGCCATCCTCGAGGACCAGCTCGCCGTTCACGAGGACGTGCACCACGCCCGTGGCCAGCTGGTGCGGGTCCTGGAACGTGGCGTGGTCACGGACCGCAGCCGGGTCGAAGACCACCACGTCGGCGTGGTACCCGGGCCGCAGCTCGCCCCGGTCCCGGAGCTTCAGGTTCCGGGCGGGCATCCCCGTCAGCTTGTGGATCGCCTCGGCCAGCGGGATGACCGACTCCTCGCGCACGTAGCGTCCCAGCAGCCGGGCGAAGTTGCCGTACGCCCGCGGGTGCGGGTTCGACTCGAGGAAGACGCCCTCGGGCGCCAGCGACCCGGCGTCGGAGCCGAAGCTCATCCACGGCAGCCCGATCTGGCGCCGGACGTTCTCCTCCGACATCAGGAAGTAGACGGTCCCGACCCGGCTGTCGTCGGCCACCACCAGGTCCATGGCCGCCTCCTCGGGCGTGGTGCCCAGCGAGTCGGCCACGGCCGCCAGCGACAGCCCCGTGAACCGCTTCAGCGAGTCCTGCTTGAACCCTACCAGCAGCACCCGCGACGGGTCGCCGGCCAGCAGGTAGAGACTCTCCCACTCGTCGGTGGGCGTCCGCATCTCGTGGAGCACCCGCGACCGGATCTCCGGATCCTGCAGGCGACGCTTCCACGCCTCCAGCCCGCCCTCCTGGACCCACGGCGGCATGGCCGCGTCCAGCCCCGTGGCGCCGGCCGTGTACGTGTACATGTCCGTGGTGATCCGGAGCCCTTCGGCCCGGGCCGCCTCGATGGCCGCCACCACCGAGTCGAGCTTGCCCCAGTTCTGTTTCCCCGCCTGCTTCAGGTGGTAGACTTCCGCGGGGACCCCGGCCTCACGGGCGATAGTGATCAGCTCGTCCAGCGCCGGGAGCAGCGCATTCCCCTCGCTCCGGATGTGCGAGATGTACATCCCGCCGTACCGGCCCGCCTCCCCTGCCAGCGCCACCAGCTCGTCGGTGCTCGCGTAGAACGCCGGCGCGTAGATCAGCGACGACCCGACGCCCAGCGCGCCCTCCTCCATCGCGTGCGCCACCAGTCCCCGCATCCGCTCGAGCTCCGCGGCCGTCGGGGCCCGGTCATCGTAGCCCAGCTCGTGGATCCGGACCGTCGTCGCGCCCACGAACGACGCCACGTTCGACGCCACGCCCCGGGCCTCCAGGTGCTCCAGGTACTCGCCCAGCGTGGTCCACGCGATCTCGTACTCGATGTCGCCCTGCTGCGACCGCTCCAGCGCCTTCATCGTGTCCGACCACGGGCCCATCGACCAGCCCTCGCCGAACACCTCCAGCGTCACGCCCTGCCGGACGTCCGACAGCGACCGGCCATCCTCGATCAGCGAGATCGTGGCCCAGCTCAACATGTTGATGAACCCCGGCGCCACCGCCAGACCCGATGCGTCGATCTCGCGCACGGCCGTGGCCTCCGACAGATCGCCCACCGCGGCGATCCGGTCGCCGTCGATGGCCACGTCCGCCGCCACGGCCTCGGCACCCGTCCCGTCGTAGACCGTCCCGCCCCGGAGGATCAGGTCGTGGTCGGCCGCGGGCTGAACCGCTTCCGCGGCGGGCTCCGGTCCGGGCGGACCGGGCAGCGGCTCGGACCGGGCGCAGGCCAGGATCGAGAGGGCGAGGAGCGCGGCGAGGAGCCGCGGGGAGTGGAAATCGTTCATCGTCATCACGGTTCCGGGCGAAGGTCGACGGATCAGCCGACAAGGTGCGCACCGCCGCGGGCGTCCGCCAGCATCGGACGGGTCGCCGTGGCCGCCCCGAACGCTGGCCGCCCGGGGGAGTCGGCCCTAATTTCTCTCTCCACCGTACTCACGACAGCCATGGAATCCACCCACCGGATGCTGGAGGAGCTGGCCGCACGACTGGCCGGGGGGATCGCCCAGCCGATCACCCCGCGGATCGTCGAGCACGTGTGGCTGTCGGTGGTGGAGGGGACGCTCGATACGGGCGCCCGGCTCCCCACCGCCCGCCAGCTCGCCGTGGCGCTGAACGTGAGTCCCCGGACCGTGGGCCGGGCCTACCGCCAGCTCGAGGAGCGGGGCGTCATCGCGACGCGGCCGGGCGAGGGCACGTTCGTGGCCCTCGAGCTGCCGTCGGAGGAGGAGCGACGACGCCATCGCGAGTTCGCGGCCCTGTGCCAGGAGACGGTGACCCGCGCCGACGAGCTCGGGTTCGACGTGGACGATCTGATCGAGGCCCTCTCGGACCTGCGGGAGGGCGAGCCAGCCATCCCCGAAGGAGAGTAGCTGCATATGTTTCCGCCCAGTGAGCGGTACTCAGGGCTGCTGAAGAGCGGGTCCATCCCCGTGAAGAGCTCGCCCGATGACACCCGTTTCCCGGTGCCGGCCCTCGCGGCCGGGGTGGTCGGTGCGGGCGCCACCATCGGCGGCCTGCTCCTGGCGGGTGTCGTCCTGCCCGTGGCGGGTGCGGCCGCCGCGGCGCTGGGGCTGATCCTCGGGTCCTCGATCAAGTTCGCGGACCAGTGGGAGAAGGCCGTGGTGCTCCGCTTCGGCCGGTACCAGGGGCTGCGGGGCCCCGGCCTCTTCGGCGTGATCCCGATCGTGGACCGGATCGGCTACCACATCGACCAGCGGATCCGGACCACGGCGTTCGCCGCCGAGTCGTGCCTCACCAAGGACACGGTGCCGGTGGACGTGGACGCCATCGCCTTCTGGGTCGTCTACGACGCAGAGCGCGCCGCCCTCGAGGTCCAGAACTACAACGAGGCCGTGATCCTGGCCGCCCAGACGGCGCTCCGGGACGCCATCGGGAAGCACGACCTGGCCGAGCTGATCCAGTCCCGGAAGGAGCTGGGGCGGGGGCTCCAGGAGTCCCTCGACCAGAAGATGCACGACTGGGGCATCCAGGTGCAGTCGGTGGAGATCCGGGACGTGGTGATCCCCGAGGCGCTGGAGGAGGCCATGAGCCGCCAGGCCCAGGCCGAGCGGGAGCGCCAGGCCCGGATCATCCTGGGGACCGCCGAGACGGAGATCGCCTCCAAGTTCGTGGAGGCAGCCGACACCTACGCCGAGAAGCCGGTGGCGCTCAACCTCCGGGCCATGAACATGCTGTACGAGAGCATCGTGAAGCGGGGCTCCCTCATGGTGGTGCCCTCCAACCTGGCCGACTCGCTGAACCTGCCCGGTCTCATGGGAATGGCCGGCGCCGCCGGCCTGGAGCCCGACGAGATCACCGGGGAACCCGACATCCGACCTCGGAGGCCGGAGGACTAGCGGTCGGGCACGTCCTTCCACTCCCGGTCGTCGTCCTCGAGCTCCACGCCCAGCCCGTCGGCCATCCGGTTCACGAAGGCGAAGTACGACGCGATGGCGCACACGTCGTGGATCGCCCGGTCGTCGAGTCCGACATCGCGAAGCGAACGGATGTCCGCCTCGGTCACCGATGCCGGCTCCAGCGTCAGCCGGTCGGCGTACGCCAGGATCGCCCGCTCCCGTCCGGTGAAGTCCGGCGACGCCCACCCTTCCTCCTCCGACGGCTCGCCCCCGGGTACCGCGTCGGCCGACCCGCCGGTGCTCGGGGTCCCCGCCGCCGGGTCGAAGCCGCCCGCCGGCGTGCCGACGAGCGCGTCCAGCAGCGCGTCCCGCTGGCCCCTGCTCAGCTTCTTGTGCCTCAGGATCGTACGGAGCCCCGCCCCGTGGTGTGCGATTCAGTACGGGCAGTCGTTGAGCGCCGAGACCCGGACGGCGATCATCTCCCGCTCCCTCCGATGCAGCGGGCCGCCCCGGTGCATGAGCTCCAGGTACAGCTCCTCGTGCGCCTTCATGACCGGCGGGCTCACCGAATGGATCTGCACGATGTTGTCGGAGTCCTCCACCCGATCCTCCGGCGCCTGCTCCTCCGGCCGCACATAGCGTATGAACGCACTCATCCCCCACTCCGATCTCAGAGCTCCGCCTCCACGCTCCAGACTCTGAACTCCAGACTCTAGACTCTAGACTCTGAACTCTAGACTCTAGACTCTAGACTCTATTCCTCTTCCTCATACCCCTTCACCGCCTTCTCCACCCGGCCCAGCAGCGTTTCCTCCCCCGCCCGGCTCCCTCCGAAGAGCCCTTCCCCGCTGGACTCGGCGCGACCCGTGGCGTCGTACAGGTTCAGCCACAGGTCGAAACGCTCCCCCAGGGCCATGACCTTGTAAAGCCGATGGCCGTCGGACGCCGGTCCGAAGAGGATGTCGAGCACCCCGGCGCCGAGGGAGAGCGGCGACAGGACGATGTCCTTGACCCCGTCCATCCACAGCTTCAGCTGGAGGATCACGAGGTCACGGATCAGCACGTGCTTCGGGAGCGGTCCGGTCTCTGGCGTGTCCACGGCTCTCATCAACCTTTCTGGTAGAGTGCGCAGACGGCGCCGGCCGGGTCCCGGATCACGCAGAGCCGGTCCGTCCCCATGGCCTTCGGTCCGACCAGCACCTCGCCGCCCGCATCCCGGCACCGCTCGGCGCTGGCCTCGACATCCTCGACCAGGATATAGACCAGCCACTGGGGCGGCAGCCCCGCGTTCCCATCCCGCGCATGGCAGATCCCCGCTGCAGGGTTGCCCTCGCTGTCTACCATGTTGAAATCGCTGTACCCACCCATGTCCACTGGCGAAGCGGTCCACCCGACTACGCGGCTGTAGAAATCCCGGATCCCCGGCGCGTCCGCCACCGTGAGATCCCGCCACGCCACACTGCCCAGGATCGGTCCCGTCATGCGCGCACCTCCTCGTTGGCCGTTCCGATCACGCCCGCGCGGTGCCCCGGTGCGCGGACGGTCTCACGGTTTGTCTCATTCCGTCTCATCGGGCGCCGCTGTGACGGGCCCGCGGCCGAGCCCGCGGAGCAGCGCCACCACGGCCCACGACAGGGTCCGAGCCAGCGGAGAGATCCGATCGTCCTCGCGGAACTTGCTCATGGGCGGAATGTCCGGCCCCGACAGCCCGGGGGCAAGCGGAAGGGCGTCGGCAGCTACTCGTATCGCAGCGCCTCCATGGGATCGATACGGGACGCACGGAACGCCGGCAGGTAGCCCGCACCGAACCCGACCAGCGTGAGGAGCAGCACGGACGCCCCGAACACCACGGGATCGTGTCCTTCCAGCTCGTAGAGGAGCGAGCCGGCGGCCCTTCCGAGGGCCAGGGCGGCGGCGACGCCGATGACGCCGCCCACGGCCAGCATTCCGGCGACCTGCCGGAGCACCATGCGCCGGACCCGGGGTGTGTCGGCGCCCAGCGCCATCCGCAGGCCGATCTCCCGGGTCCGCTGGGCGACGGTATACGCCAGGACACCGTAGAGACCCATCCCCGCCAGCAGTGTCGCCAGGACGGCGAACGACGTGGACAGGATGCTGATGAACCGGTCGAGGAACACGTTCTCGCGGGCCACCTGGTCCAGCGTCGCCAGGTTCTCCACCGGCAGGTTGGCGTCCAGGTCCCGGACCACGCCCGGGACCGCCCGCAGGATCGTGGACGGGTCGCCCTCGGTCCGCACGTAGTAGTTCAGGAATCCGAGGTCGTCATCCTGGCGGTACGGGACGAAGAAGAGCGGCGGGACCTCGCCCTTCACGCTGTTGTACTTCGCGTCCTGCACGAATCCCACGATCTCGATATCGAGCTCCGCGCCGCTGGCGTGGCCGTCGGTGGACATGAACGACCCTACGACCGCGCCCCGGTCCAGTCCGAACTTCTCGGCGAAGGCTTCGTTCACGATCGCCACCTGCGTGGCATCGGGCCCGTCGGAGCGGGTGAACTCCCGACCTGCGATCAGCGGGATCCCCAGGGCGCTGAAATAGCCGGCGCCGATCTGGTTGTACCGGCTGTTCTGATCGATGTCCGGCCCGCCCGGGAAGCCCTGGACGGCCACGTCCGTGCCCCAGCTGCTCCCCGCCAGGATCGGGACCATCGACGTGGTCACCGCCGAGACGCCGGGGATGGCCTCCAGCTCCTCCCGCAGCCGCTCGAAGAAGACCCGGGACCGCTCCGGCTCGTACCCGTTCAGCTCCGGCGAGACGGCGAACGTGACCATGTTGTCCGTGCGGATCCCCAGCTCGGTCCGGCTGACGTTCAGCAGGCTCTTGATAAAGAGTCCCGCAGCGACCAGCAGCGCCATCGAGAGCGCGATCTGGACGGTGACCAGCCCCTTCCGGAAGCGGGCCGCGGACCGCGCGCCCGCGGTCTGCCCGCTGCCGGCCTTGAGGGAGGAGACGAGGTCCGTCCGGGTCGCGTGCCACGCGGGATAGACCCCGAACAGGATCCCGGTGCCCAGCGCGATTACCGCCGTGAAGAGAATCACGCTCGGGCTCAGCTCCAGCCGGATCACCGCGGCCTGCTCTGCGGGCATGATGGCGGCGATCGCCACGAGCGTGGCCCGGGCCACCGCCAGCCCGGCGAGGCCGCCGACCGCCGCGAGCAACAGCGCCTCGGTCAGGAGCTGCCGCACGAGCTGGCCCCGCGTCGCGCCCATGGAGCCCCGGACCGCCATCTCCGTGTTCCGGCTCGCGCCCCGGGCCAGCAGCAGGTTCGCGATGTTGGCGCTCGCGATCAGGAGCACCAGTCCGGTGATCCCCAGGAGCAGGAGCAGCGGCGTCCGGGACTCGGATTGTACCGAGCTCTGACCCTGATCGCCCGGCTGCACCAGCACGGGCTTGTCACGGAACTGGGCGAGGGTGGTCTCGCTCATCCCCTCCTGCAGCTCGGCCTCGGTCTCGTTGATGATCCCGGAGTAGACCCGGTTCAGGCGGGTATCCGCCTGCTCCAGCGACACGCCCGGGGCCAGGCGGCCGAAGACGTACGCCCAGTACGACCGGCGGTTCTGGAACCCGTCCCACCCGGGGTTCACCGCGCCCCGCATGCTGAGCGGCACGAAGACGTCCGGCTGGGGCCCGAATGTGGTGCCATCGAACCCGAGCGGCGCTACGCCCACCACGGTCATGCTGGTCCCGTTGATGAAGATGGTGCTGTTCAGGACGGTCGGGTCGC
>JAWVYT010000021.1:0-14705 GCA_033722595.1 Longimicrobiales bacterium | reverse complement strand
GTAGAAGTCGGCGTTGTCCCACACCGTGTCCGGGTGGACGACCCGCTCCTGACCGCCCTCGACGATCCGGATCGGCTGGTCCCCGGCCTCCTCCAGCTGGGAGCGCATGGCGATCCCGCGCGGCAGCTCGTCCAGGATCACGCCGCGCACGCTCCGCCGGAGCCGATCGCGGAGCGCCGGGTCCAGAAGCAGGTCGAGATCGGCCGACGACGGCTGGATCGCGTACGAGGAGAGCAGGTCCCGGATCCGGGCCCGGGCCGCGCTCCGGTCGGGCCCCGCGGCGCTGTCGACCCGGGCGAAGAACCGGTCGACGGCCGCGAGCATGGAGTCCACGGCGGACGAGTCGTGGACGAAGATCGGGTTCACCCGGGCGGCGGCGTCCTGCCGCTCCTGCTCGATCTCCGCATCGGACTTGTAGACGGGGAACGGGACCTCGGCGATCACGTCCTCTTCGAGCACGGCGCCCCGCTCCACCGGCGCCGAGTCGGGGAACGGCGTGACGGGGAACAGGAAGCTGACCGTACCCGCCACCAGCACCAGGAGCAGGACCCGGGCCCCGTGGTGGAGGACGGAATCCGGCCACGGTCGCTCCGGCGGCCGGTTCAGGATCCGGATCAGCTCGCCCCAGCTCATGGTCCCCTCAGTCGCTCTCCGAGCCCTCGCCGCCCGCGGCGGCGTACGCATCGATGATATCCTTCACCAGCCGGTGGCGCACCACGTCCTTCGCCTCCAGGTAAGTGAAGTTGATCCCCTCGATCCCCTTCAGGATCGCCTCGATCTCCAGGAGCCCGGACTCGGCCTCGCGGACGAGATCGATCTGCGTCTTGTCGCCGGTGATGACCGTCCGGGAGTTCAGCCCGAGCCGCGTGAGGAACATCTTCATCTGGGCCCGGGTCGCGTTCTGCGCCTCGTCCAGGATCACGAACGCGTCGGCCAGCGTCCGCCCCCTCATGTACGCCAGCGGCGCGATCTCGATGGTCCGGCTCTCGATGTACCGCCGGACCCGGTCCTGGGGGAGCATGTCCTCCAGGGCGTCGTACAGCGGTCGCAGGTACGGGTCCACCTTCTCCTGCAGGTCGCCGGGCAGGAACCCCAGCGACTCGCCGGCCTCCACCGCCGGCCGGGCCAGGATGATCCGCTTGACCCGGTTCTTGAGGAGCGCGTCCACCGCCATGGCGACCGCCAGGTACGTCTTCCCCGTCCCGGCCGGCCCGATGGAGATGACGATGTCGTTCTTCGCTATGGCCTCCAGATACTCGGCCTGTCCCTCCGAACGGGGCTGGATCACCTTGCGCAGCCCCGGGAGCAGGATCCGGAGATCGTCGCGCCCGATGCCGGCGGGCTCCGTCCCGTCCGCGGCCCCGGTCTCCCCTCCCTCCCCGGCCCCGCCCTCCTCGAGCCCGGCCCGGGCGGCCAGGCGCTGCACGTCCTCCACGCCGAACGGAGTCTGGAGCCGCGCCATGTCGATGAGCTTCTGGGCCACCGGGATCGCCCGCTCCACGTCCGACAGCTCGCCGGAGAGGATCAGGTAGTCGCCCCGGAGGATGACCCGGCAGCCGGTCTGGCGGGCCAGCTCCTGGAGGTGCGCGTCGTTGACGCCCGCCAGGAGGAGGTAGTCGGCCCCCTCGCTGGGCAGGCGGTGCTGGATGATGGTCGGCTCGTCCATTCCTCGGCTCCTACTCCCGTCGCGCGATGTGCAGCTCCGTCAGCTCCGCGTCGGAGACCTCCGATGGCGCCCCCTCGAACAGCGCACGGGCCGCCGTGGTCTTCGGGAACGCGATCACATCCCGCAGGCTCGGCACCCCCGTGAGCAGCATGATCAGGCGGTCCACGCCGAACGCGAACCCGCCATGGGGCGGGACCCCGTACCGGAACGCCTCGAGCAGGAAGCCGAACTTCCGCTCGGCCTCGTCGCGGTCGATACCGAGCGCCCGGAAGACCAGCCGCTGCGTCTCGGGATCGTGGATCCGGATCGATCCGCTGGCCAGCTCGTGACCGTTGTACACCGCGTCGTACGCACGGGATCGGACGAACGCGTCGAACAGGGCCCGGCCGGCCTCGGCGTCGGCGGGGCCGTCGCCCACGTGCTCCGAGATGGCGTCCCGGTCGTCGGGGTGCGGTGCCGTGAACGGATGGTGGGACGCCACCACCCGCTCCGCGTCCACGTCCCACTCGAAGAGCGGGAAGTCCACGATCCATGCCCAGGCGTGCTCTTCCGGGTCCCGCAGCCCCAGCACGTCGCCCAGGTGGCGGCGCAGGGCGTCCAGGGCGCCCTCGGCGCCGTGGAGCAGCTCGGCGTCCGACGCACCACCATGGCTCTCGGCCACCCGGGGACGGGTCCAGAACGCGCCGATGACCGCCACGAACACGTCGCCGGGCTCGATCCCGGCCGCCTCCTGGAACCGGGCGCCCGTATCCTCGTCGAGGAACCGCGCGAACTGGCCGGACCACCCGTCGTCGGCGCGCTTCACCCACAGGCACCCCGGTGCGCCGGCCGCCTGGGCCACGTCGTTGAGGGCGTCGAGGTCCTTCCGGCTCAGCGTGTCCGCCGCGCCCTTGGCCACCACCCCCTTGATCCGGTCGCCGCTCTCCCGGGTCCCGGAGAAGAGCCGGAACTCGGTCTCCTGCAGGATCTCCGTGACATCGATGAACTCCATCCCGAACCGCAGATCGGGCTTGTCGGTGCCGTAGCGCTCCATGGCGTCGGCGTAGCTCAGCCGCCGGAACGGCGTCTCCAGCTCCACGCCCAGCACCTCCTGCCAGAGGGCGGCCATCGTCCGCTCGCCCACGCCCAGGACGTCGTCCTCGTCGACGAACGACATCTCGGCATCGATCTGGGTGAACTCGGGCTGCCGGTCGGCCCGCAGGTCCTCGTCCCGCAGGCACTTCGCGATCTGGAAGTAGCGGTCGAACCCGCTCACCATCAGCAGCTGCTTGTAGATCTGCGGGCTCTGGGGCAGCGCGTAGAACTCGCCGGGGTGCAGCCGGCTCGGGACCAGGTAGTCGCGGGCCCCCTCCGGCGTCCGCCGGGTCAGCATCGGCGTCTCGATCTCCCAGAACCCTTCCCCCGTCAGGTGGCCGCGGACCGCCTGCATGGCCCGGTGCCGGACGCCCAGCGCCCTCCGGAGCTCCTCCCGCCGCAGGTCCAGGTACCGGTACCGGAGCCTCAGCTCCTCCGAGGGCTGCTCCTCGCCCGGCACCTGATACACCGGGATCGGCGGCGTCTCGGCCGCCGAGAGCACCTCCAGCGTCCGGACATGGACCTCGACCTCGCCGGTCGGCAGGTCCTCGTTCTCCTGCCCCCCCGGCCGGCGCGCCACCTCGCCGTCCACCGCGATCACCGACTCGGAGCCCAGGCGCGACGCCCGCTCCACGCTCGCCTCATCGCTGGAGTCGGGGTCCACCGACAGCTGGATCAGCCCCGACCGGTCCCGCAGGTCGATGAAGATGAGGCCTCCGAGGTCGCGGCGGCGATGGACCCAGCCGGCGAGCCGGACGGTCTCCCCCGCGTCGTCGGCGCGCAGCGTGCCGGCGGTGGTGGTTCGGTACGTGGTGGCGAGCTCCTGACTCATGTACGGTCGCTCTCCTTGTTCGGCAGCAGACGCCCTGCGGCGAGGTAGAACAGCCCTGCGCCGGCGGCGTCCGCGACCCAATCCAAGATATCGGACTGTCGCGTGGCCAGCCTCGACTGGTGCAGCTCGTCGGCCATCCCGACGACGAGGACGAAGAGGAGCGCGGTGATGCCCTGCCGTCGACCCCGGCGGCTCCCCGTCCAGGCGGCGATCGCTCCGCCGACGCCGTACATCACGAAATGGGCGCCCTTGTCCCATCCGGATGGCACCGATACGGCGGACAGCTGGAGGGTCCCCACGGCCAGCACGGCTGCCGCCCACAGGGCCAGCGGCAGGTATGCGAGAATCAGCTTCACCCGCTCTCGGCCTCGCGCAGGACCCGGAGGAAGGCTTCGTCGTCCTCCGCCTCGATCAGCCGGTCCCGGAGCGCGGGCTGGCGGACGAGCCGCGAGATCCGGCTCAGGGCCTTGATGTGCGGCCCGGCGGCGGACTCCGGGCCCGCCAGGAGGAAGACGAGTCGGACGGGCTCGCCGTCCAGGGCATCGAAGTCCACCGGCTCCCGGGTCACGCCGGCGCCGATCACCAGATCGGAGCACGCGTCGGTCTTGCCGTGCGGCAGCGCCACGCCGTGCCCGATCCCGGTGGAGAGCACCTTTTCCCGCTCCCGTACGACGCGGAGGACGTCCTCGCGGTCGTCGACGCTGTCGTCGACCGCCAGCACGTCCACCAGCTCGCGCAGTACCTCGTCCTTCGTCTTCGCCTCGAGGGGCACCTTCACCCGCAACGAGGAAAGCAGATCGGTTAGCAGAACCACGACTCGCTCAGGAGGGTCATCGGACTCCGTGAACGCGCTAAGTTAACCGGCCCCCCGGACCGCGACAACCGATCCCGGCGCCCTCTTGCCGGGCGGCCGGAGGCCGGCCGCGAGGGAACACTGGGTCCGCAGGGTGTACCTATCGATCGATGACCGAGACGACGGCACGCCCCGACCTCATCGGCCTGGTCCCGGACCGGGCCCGCGACGCCCTGCGCGACCACTTCGACGCGCGGGGCGTGGCCTCGTACCGGGTCGGCCAGACGCTGTCCTGGATCTACGACAAGGTGGCGCTCTCCCCCGACGAGATCACGGAGCTGCCCGCCGGGGAGCGCGACGCCCTGGCCGAGGCGTTCACGTTCACGTCGCCGGAGCCCGCCCGGGTCCAGCGCTCGGAGGACGGCACCGCCAAGCACCTCTGGCGTCTGAGCGACGGCGAGCTGGTCGAGAGCGTGCTGATCCCCGCCGAGGACCGCCTCACGCTCTGCATCTCGAGCCAGGCCGGTTGCGCGATGGCGTGCACGTTCTGCGCGACGGGGTGGTCGGGGTACCGGCGCAACCTGACGGCCGGCGAGATCGTGGCCCAGTACCGGGGCGCACGACGGTGGGCCGAGGAGAACGGACGGGGCCCGATCACCAACATCGTGTACATGGGCATGGGCGAGCCGCTCATGAACCTCGGCCCCGTAATGGACTCCCTCACGCTCCTGAACCACGGGTACGACGTGGGCGCCCGCCGGATCACCGTCTCCACCGTCGGGATCGTGCCCGGGATCGACGCGCTGGCGGCGAGGCCGGAGCAGTTCCGGCTCGCGCTCAGCCTGCACGCCCCGACCCACGGGCTCCGGGAGAAGATCGTGCCGGTGGAGAAGAAGTACCCCATCGCCGACCTCATGGACAGCCTGCAACGGTTCGATGAGGCCGGCGGCCGGCGGGTGACGTTCGAGTACATCATGATCGACGGCATCAACGACGATCTGGCGCTGGCCGACACGCTGGCCGGGCTGGCCGACGAGGTCCACGCCCACGTGAACCTGATCCCCTACAACCCGATCCCGGGCCCCGACTGGCGGCCGTCGCCCAGGTCGCGGATCCAGGCGTTCGCGGACCGGCTCGAGGGCCGCGGGATCGCCACGACGATCCGGACGCCCCGGGGCCGCGACATCGCGGCCGCCTGCGGCCAGCTCCGGGCCGAGCACGAGACCCGACCGCCCAAGCCCTTCGTCGAGCTCACGGCCTAGCCACGGCGGGCCCCGGGCTCACCCCGCTGCGCGGACCGCCTCCCTGAACCCGCCCGGCGGGTCCCACCCCGACCGTAGGATCGGGTAGCAGCCGAGCTGGAGCCAGCCCATGAGGGCGTCGCAGCTGCCCTCGATCCGGAACTCCACCCTCCGGATCCCCGGGAACTGGAACGCGGTGGCCGTCAGCTCGTCCAGCAGGACCAGCGCCCCGGCCGACCCCACGGCGTTGGGGATCACCGACCGGAAGTCCTCGAAGTCGACCACGGCGAAACCGTCCCGGACCGTCACATCCCGGAGCAGCCCCGCAGTCTCCCGCGAGAACCAGGTGAAGTACCGGCCCTCCTCGCCGGCGCTCGGGCCCCGGAGGAGCGCCTCGAACGCCGCCCGGAGCCCATGCACGGTGTCGGGACCGGGTCGGGCGACCGGCACCTGGGACTCGGTGCTGTCGGTGAAGAACACGAAGACCGTGTCCCAGCCGGTCGGCCGGTAGCCGATCGGTGCCGCGGTCTCTGCCCCGGGAGACGCCACCGAGTCCGGGTCGGGCCCGGCCGGCTGCGGGACCGGCGGATCGACGACGCTATCGGCTTCCGGGCCGTCGCCTGCGGGCTGCTCCCCGTCGGGGGCCGGGCGGTCGCAGGCGGCCATCAGCACCGCGATGGCGGCGGCCACCAGCCCGAGCCGCCGGGCCGGACGGGACACGGCGAGCTCGCGCCGGCCCCACCGCCCGCCCGCGGTCACGACCCGTCCGGGTCGGCGTCGATCGTGTCCTTCGCGTCCCCGTCCTCGACCAGGCCGCGGAGCCGGTCCAGCCAGCTCCGGTCCGGCGGCGGCGCGGGCGGCCAGTCGTCGCCCAGGACCACGGTCACCTCGAGCATGAGCGCCGAGTCCACGGCGGTGGCCACCGAGTCCACGCCCAGGGCCGCGGCCACCGCGCGGGCGAGATCCGGGTCGCCGACCCGGTCCACCACGACCGAGCGCTCGTGGCGGAAGTGCTCGGCGTTGCCGAAGAAGACGACGTCGAAGCCCTCGCCCCGGAGCCGGTAGGTCGCGTCCCGGGCCAGGCCGGCCACGCCGGCGCCGTTCAGGACCTCGACCCGCACCTCGCCCGGCCGGTCCACCCTGGCGCCGAACGCCCGGAACCCCGTCCCGGGCGCGTCGTCGTCCCAGAACCCGGCCACGGCCGAGACCGTGAACGCCCCGATGAGGCCCAGCGTGATGAAGAGGGCCGCCGAGAGCGGCCGTCGGGAGTCAGCCATCCGCCGCCTCCTCCACCAGGACGTTCCAGAACCCGACAGCGGGCTCCCGGAGCGGGTACCGGTCCGCCAGGTTCAGCCCGACCCGCTCGGCCGTCACCTCCAGCAGGACCGCCTGCAGCTCGGTCGGGACCCGTTCCCGGAGCGAGGCCAGCCGGGCGTTCTGGTGGCTCCGGCCGGGCTCGGTGAAATCGGCGATGTAGAGCGCGCGCCCCAGACGGTCGAGCTCGGGGTGGCCGAGGGTGTGCCACCGGACCGCGCTCAGCAGCGCGCGATCGTCGACACCCTCCGACTCCAGCCGCGCCGCAGCCGCGGGCCCGTGGAGCAGCCCATCGGGCAGGTCGTCGAACTCGGGCACCCGTTCCCGGAGCCGGCCGGGATCCGCGTCGCGCAGCGCGTCGTGGAGCATGGCGACGGCGCGCCAGCGACGACGCTGCTCGCGGTCCAGCCCCAGCTCCACCGCCCACCCCTCCATGACGTCCGCGACGCGGACCATGTGGTCCCGGCGCTCGGGGGTCGCTTCGGCCCATTCGGGGAGCCGGCCGTCGGCCGCGTGCTCGATGACAGGGTGCATGACGCCGACGAAGGTAAGGGACCCGCCGCCCGGATGAAACAGGACGGGGGTGGCGGACGGGCCGTGGTGGTTCAGGCGGGCTCGATCCGCAGCTGACCGCCCGACTCCGGCACCGGTCGGGGCCGGATCCCGTTGCTGTCGTCCACGAAGACCAGGCGCGGCTCGAAGTCCTCGAGCTCGGACTCGTCGTACTGCGCGTACGACATGATGATGACCTTGTCCCCCGGCTGGACCAGCCGGGCGGCGGCACCGTTCAGCACGACATCGCCGGAGCCCCGGGCGCCGGTGATCACGTACGTCTCGAACCGGGCGCCAGTGGCGATGTTGACCACGTGCACCTTCTCGTACTCCACGAGGTCGGCCGCCTCCATGAGCACCGGGTCCAGCGTGATGCTCCCCTCGTACGCCAGGTTGGCATCGGTCACCGTGGCGCGATGGATCTTCGACTTGCACATGCTGCGTCGCATGGCTGCTCCTCTATGACTGCCGTTCCAGGCGTACGTTGTCGATCAGCCGGGTCTCGCCGACCCGGGCGGCCACGGCCAGCACCGCGCCTTCCCGCGCCTCGTCCAGGCTGTCCAGCGTCTCCGGATGTACCAGCTCGATGTACTCGGGTTCCACATCCGCATCCCGCATCGTGCCCCGGACCCGGGCCTTCAGCCGGTCCCCGTTCGTGACGTCCTCCTCCGCGAACGCCGACCGGGCGGCGAACAGGCCCGCCGACAGGCTCCGGGCCCGCTCCCGCTCCAACGCGGACAGGTACTGGTTCCGCGACGACAGCGCCAGCCCGTCGTCCTCCCGGACGATCGGCGCCATCTCCACCCGTACGGGCATGTTCAAGTCCCGGGCCATCCGCCGGATCAGGACCGCCTGCTGATAGTCCTTCCGGCCGAAGACCGCCACATCGGGCTGGACCATGCCGAACAGCTTGGCGACCACCGTGAGCACGCCCTGGAAGTGGCCCGGCCGACTGAGCCCGCACAGGCGCTCGGCCAGCGGCCCGGGGACCACCTTCACCGACGGGCCGGCCTCGGGGTACACCTCTCCGGTGTCCGGCGCGAACACCAGGTCCACGCCCCGCGCCTCCGCCAGCCCGGCGTCCCGCTCCGGGTCCCGGGGATACTCCTCGTAGTCCTCGCCCGGGCCGAACTGCGTCGGGTTCACGAAGATCGACAGGACCACGTAGTCCGTGAGGTCCCGCGCCCGGTCGACCAGCGAGAGGTGCCCCTCGTGGAGGTAGCCCATGGTCGGGACGAACCCGATCACGTCGTCGAGCCCCGCCACGGTGGACCCGGCCTCCTGCCGGGCGGCCGCGACCTCGCGACGCAGCGCTTCTACCGTCCTAACCGTTTTCACTGGTGCGTGTGTTCCGGGCCCGGGTACTCGCCCGACCGGACGGCCTCCACGTAACCGGCGAGGCCGCGCCGGGTCTCACCGGCGAGATCGGCGAAGCGACGGAGGAACTTCGGGGTGAACGCGTCGTTCAGCCCGAGCATGTCCGGCAGCACCAGGACCTGGCCATCGCACGACGGGCCGGCCCCGATCCCGATGGTGGGCACGGGGACCGCACGGGTGATCTCGGCGGCCAGGTCGCCCGGGACCAGCTCGAGCACGATGGCGAAGCAGCCGGCGTCGGCGAGCCGCTCCGCCTCGTCGGCGATGCGACGGGCGTTCTCCTCGTCCCGCCCCTGGACCCGGTACCCGCCCACGGCGTGGACCGACTGCGGCGTCAGCCCGACGTGGCCCATCACCGGGATCCCGGCCTCCACCAGCTTCCGCACGTGGACGCACGCGGCCTCGCTCCCGCCCTCGAGCTTGACCGCCTCGGCCCCGGTCTCCGCCAGGATGCGGCCGGCGTTCCGGACGGTCTCCCCCGGGTCGACCTGGAAGCTCAGGAACGGCATGTCCACCACCAGCAGCGCCCGCTCGACGCCCCGGCGCACCGCCGCGCCGTGACGGACCATGTCGTCGAGGGTCACGGGGAGCGTGGAATCCAGCCCGAGCACGACCTGGCCCAGCGAGTCACCGACCAGGACCACGTCCACGCCCGCCTCGTCCACCAGACGGGCGAACAGGTAGTCGTAGGCCGTGAGCACCACGATGGGATCGCCCCGCTCCTTCATCTCCAGGAGGGTCCGGACCGTGGTCCGCCTTGGATTCGAGCCGGTGCTCATGGGGTGGCCTGCCGCGTCGTGGCTGGGGGTTTCTGCGTCGCTCGAAGCTAGATTCGCCCCCGAACGGTGTCAAACCTCCGCCATGCCCGGCCGACGTTGACGGGCGGGTACCCGTCCCGGCACCTTCCCCACGTGTCGAAGCCCATCACGTACGACTCGCTTCTCGTACACTACCTGGCCCGAGAGCTGGAGAGCCGACTGTCGGCCCGCCGGCTCCGGAAGGTCCGGCTCGACTCCGAGCATCGGCGGTTCACCCTCGAGCTCGATGACGAGCGGCTCGTCTGGGAGCTGCATCCCACCCGCGGGTGGCTCCGCGTGATCAAGGAGAACGACACGGACGCCGTGCCCGTGGAAGCGGCCGAGGGGTTCGGCGGCCGCACCGTACGGACCCAGCGCCGACCGCGGGTCCGACGGGTCAGCGCGCCGCCGGACGACCGGATCCTGGAGCTGGAGATCGACGCCGGCGGACCGGACCGGGCCTCGCGGTTCGTGGTCGAGCTCATGACCAACCAGTGGAACGTCCTGGCCCTGGCGCCCGATGGCCGGATCGTGTCGGCGCTCTGGAGCCGGGAGGCCGGGGGCCGGACGCTGCAGACGGGCGAGCGCTACGAGCCGCCGGGCGGGTTCGAGCCCAGGGAAGGACGGGACGAGCCCGTCGCCCTGGAGCGGTGGCAGGATCTCCTGGGCGCCGTGGACCCCGAAGACCGCGCCCGTGCGCTGGTCCGGTCACTGGCCTGGACCAGCCCGCTGAACGCCGGGGCGATCCTGGAGGGCGGTCAGAGCAATCCCGACGCCCCGGGCGACGGCTCGTCGCTGGAGCCGGCGTGGCTGCGCTACCGCGAGCTGGCATCGCGGCCGGACCCGCACCCCCAGCTCCTGAGTCTTCGGGG
Source organism: Longimicrobiales bacterium (assembly GCA_033722595.1). Taxonomy (GTDB): domain Bacteria; phylum Gemmatimonadota; class Gemmatimonadetes; order Longimicrobiales; family RSA9; genus JAWVYT01. Next base: position 4,187 of record JAWVYT010000021.1, on the reverse strand, counting down.
CGGGACGCCGTACCCGCTGCCCCTTCCGGGCGTGGACGGCCGGCCCGTGATGTCGCTCCTCGCGGCGTTCGAGCAGGCGGTCGAGACCGACCCGCTCGCGCCGGAGGTCCGGGAAGCGCTGGAGGAGCGGCTGGAGCGGGTGACCCGGCGGGCCGAGCGGCTGCGGGACGAGGCGGAGAAGGCGCCCGCGCAGGCGGAGCGGCTCCGGGGGCGCGCGGACCTCCTGATGGCCCGCCTCCACCAGCTCGAGAAGGGGGTGGAGACCGTCGAGCTGGACGGCTTCGAGGGCGAGACCGTCACCCTGGAGCTCGACCCGTCGAAGACCCCCGTGGAGAACGCCGAAGAGCTTTACGACCGGGCGAAGCGACGGGAGCGGGCGGCCCGCCAGCTGCCAGCGCGGGTCCGGGAGGCGGTCGCCGAGCGGAACCGTATCGAGACGCTCCTCGACGCCCTGGACGACGACGACGCCGACCCGGAGGAGCTGGCCCGGTGGATCGAGGAGCTGCGTCCGGAGAGCGGGGATGGCGACGACGGGACACGGCTGCCCTACCGGCGGTTCCGCAGCAGCGGCGGCCTCGAGATCCGGGTCGGCCGGAGCGGCCGGGCCAACGACGAGCTCACCTTCCACCACTCGTCCCCGGACGACATCTGGCTCCACGCCCGGGACGCGGCGGGCGCCCACGTGATCCTGCGCTGGAACGACCGGGACCAGAACCCGCCCCGGCGCGACCTCCTGGAGGCCGCCGTCCTCGCGGCCGTCCACTCCAAGGCCCGGACCTCCGGGAGCGTGCCCGTGGACTGGACCCGCCGGAAGTACGTGCGGAGCCCCCGAAAGGCGCCGCCCGGGACCGTCATCCCGGACCGGGTCTCGACGGTGTTCGTGGAGCCGGACGAGGACGTGCTAGGGCGGCTCAGCGACTAGCCGGGACGGGCCCGGCCTGTGGGCGTCCCTCACGCTTCGCGGGCGGCGCGCCTACCCTTCGTCCAGCGCCTCCCGCAGTCCCTTCACGAAGCGCTCCGCGGCTTCCGCACCGCCCTCCCGGATCGCCTCGATGAGCGCGCTGCCGACCACCACGCCATCGGCGACCCGGCCGACGCGTGCCGCCTGCTCCGGCGAGCTGATCCCGAAGCCCACGACGACGGGGACGGACGCGGCCTCCTCCAGCTCCCGGACCTCGTCCTCCAGCTCCGCCCGGAGCTCCGCGCGGGCGCCGGTCACGCCGGTCCGGGAGATGTAGTACAGGAACCCCTGGGCCCGGGCCGCGATCTCCCGGGCCCGATCGCGCGGCGTGGTGGGCGCGATCAGCCGTACGAGAGCGAGCGGGGAGTCCTCGAATCGGGCCTCGAGCTGCCGGTCCTCGCCGAGTGGGAGGTCCGTCAGCAGGACGCCGTCGGCGCCGGCCTCCATCGCCTCGTCGAGGAAAGCGTCCACGCCGTGACGGAAGACCGGGTTCAGGTACGTGAACACGACGACCGGCGTCTCCCGGTCCCGGCCGCGGAACGCCCGGAGCGCCTCCAGCGTGCCGGTCAGCGAGCCGCCGCCCTCGAGGCTGACCTGCGAGCTGCCCTGGATCGTGGGCCCGTCGGCCAGCGGGTCGCTGAACGGGACGCCCAGCTCGATCACGTCGGCACCGGCCCGGGCGATGGCCTCCATGATCGCGGGCGTCGCGTCGGCGGTGGGGAACCCGGCCGTCAGGTACGGGACCAGGAGTCGGCCGGTCTCGAGACGCTCGGCCAGACGGCGGCCCAGCCGGGTCTCAGACGAAGTAGGCGCCGACATCGATGTCGTACTTCTCCGGTCGGGTGGTCTTGATGATCCGGCGCTCTGCCTCGTCGGAGGCCAGGTTCACGGTCTCGGGCTCGGGGACGGGAACCCCGTTCGCGTCGTAGATGACCTTGATGATGGGCTGGTTGATCTTCGATGGGTCGGGGTTCGGCGCGGTGACCACGGCCATCTCGTGGGTGTCCAGGATGACGAGCGTGCCCACGGGGAAGATCCCCGTCACGTTGATCAGCGCCTTCACCAGGAGCGGGTCGTAGCCGCGCTTCGGGTTGTCCTGCATCTCCTTGAGCGCTTCCTCCGGCCGCCACGGCACCGACTGGTACGACCGGTTCGAGGTCGCGGCGTCGAACCCGTCGGCCACGGCGATGATCTTGCTGAACAGCGTCGGCTCCCGGTCGCGCTGGTTCTCGGGGTAACCGGTGAGGTCGATCTTCATGTGGTGCTCGTACGCCATGAGCATGGCCCGGAACGGGACCTCCCCGAAGCCGTGCATGTGGAACAGCGCCAGCAGCCCCTCGGTGGTGTGCTGCTTCATCTGCTCGAACTCTTCCTCGGTCAGCGCGCCCGGCTTGTTCGTGATCGCCTCGTCGATGCGCATCTTGCCGATGTCGTGGAAGAGCCCGCCCAGCCCGAGCTCGTACAGCTGCAGCTTGTTGAGCCCGAGCTTCTGCCCCAGGACCACGGCGAAGATGCACACGTTCACGCAGTGGGTGAACGTGTAGTCGTCGTAGTCGCGGAGCGCGGTCATCCCCATGATCGACGTCTCGTTGGTCAGGACCTGGTCCACGATCGACTGGACGGCCCTCTTCACGCGCCGGGCGTTCACCGAGCGGCCGAGCCGGGTGTCGCCGAGCACGTTCTTGGCGACCTCCACCGTCTGGAAGTAGGCCCGCTTGGCCCGCTCCTTGGCCTGGGCATCGTCCTCGTCCAGCGCCGCCCGCTCCCGCTCGGGTCCGACCTCGATATGCGTCGCCGGTGTGGCCTGCAGCCGCTGCGTGAAGGTGACGAACGCGTTCTCCGGGTCCGGCTTCTGCAAGAGCAGCGAGAGGAACGGGGGCCACTCGTCCCGCTCGATCCCCTCGTGGATGAGGACCGTGCCCACGCCGTGGTTGTCCAGCGACTTGGACACCATCGAGAAGGCGGCGTACGTGGACAGGTCCAGCCGGATCCGGACCTCGTTGATGAAGATGAAGTCGCCGACCAGCCCGATCTCGATCTCGCCCTCCCGGTCCAGCACGGTCCGCGCCGCGGTGTGGAGGTCGTCCAGCGCCTTCTGCACCGTCTGGTTCTCCAGCGGGAACAGCTTCAGGCCCTGGAGCGCCGCGTAGAAGGTGGCCAGCAGCTTCTGGCCCTGGCCCTGGAGGGCGGCGGTGGTGTCGACGGTGTACGTCGGGGCGCTCATTCGTCGAGCTCCTCCCGGCGCAGCGCACGCACCACCGCGTTCTTCACCACCGGGTCGTCATCGTCGCGGGCCTCCTCCAGCGCCGCGCGGGCCTCCGGCGTGTTCGCCTGCCCCAGCGCCAGCGCCGCGCACGCCCGGAGCTCCGTCGGGTTGCGGCGGCCCAGGAACCCGGTGGCGTTCAGGATGTCATCGAGCTCCGATACGGCGGCGTTCCCACCGATGGCGCCATAGGCCTCGAAGAAGGCCATCTTCTCCGTCAGGTCCGCGCCCCGGATCGCCTTCCCGCTCACGTGCTTGCGCAGTACGTCCCGGGCGTCGGCGAAGCGGACGGCGCCCAGGGCGTTCACCGCGGCGATCCGGACATCCCGGTCCTCGTCATCGAGCGCGACGGTCAGCGCCTCCAGCGCCGGCGTCAACCGGATCGCGACCAGCGCCTTCACCACGGCCAGCCGGACCTCGCGGTCCGGGTGCTGCAGCGCCTCCCGCAGCCCGTCCACGGCCGAGGCGAGACCGACCCGGCCGGCGACCCGGGCGGCGCCGATCACCAGCACCGGCTCATCGGACCGCAGCAGCTCGGTGACCTCGCCGGGGTACCGCTCCGCCAGCCCGTCCACGGCCGACTCCAGCCGCTGCGCGACCCCGCTGGTCTCGGACATCTCGGCGAACCGGATCAGGATCGGCATGGCGTCGGCCCGGAGCCGGCTGAAGAAGAGGTTGACCTCCTCCGCCCCCGGCGCCACGGCGCCGTCCTCCAGCGCCTGGACGAACTGCTCCAGCACGTCCGGCTCGCTCAGCCGCTCGAACACCTCCTCGACCCGCTGCCGGTGGTCCATGTCCAGCAGCGGGTTCTCCCCGAACGCGACCGTGTCGAGCTCGTCCAGGACCCGAGCGGCCTCCTTCAGCGCTCCACCACTCAGCAGCAGCGGGAGCAGCTGGTCCAGGATGTCCAGGATCTCGGCCTGTCGATCCGGGTGCTGGGGCTCCTCAAGGCGGTCGAAGAGC
>JAWVYT010000020.1:0-15492 GCA_033722595.1 Longimicrobiales bacterium | reverse complement strand
GCACTACAACACCGAGCGGCTGCGGCCCCTGTACCACACGTTCAACCGTCAGCCGCTCTTCATCATGACCAGCGACCTGTAGGGCGGCCGGGGACCTTCACCGGAAAGTCGGGCGCCTTGTTGACCGATCGGGTCGGGCGCCCGACTTTTCATCACGAATCGGCGTCCCTCCCCCAGTGAACATGCCAGACGAGCCCAGGTCCAGCCTGCTCGACGAGCTGAAGCGACGGCGGGTCTTCCGCGTCGCCGGCGTGTACATCGTCGCCGGGTTCGCCGTCATCGAGGGCGCCGACCTCGTCTTCCCCCGCCTGGGGCTCCCGGATTGGACGGTGACGCTGGTCGTCGGGCTGATCCTGGTCGGCTTCCCGCTCGCCATCACGCTGGCCTGGGCGTTCGATTTCACGCCCGACGGGGTCGAGCGGACCTCGCCGGCCCCGTCGATGAGGCTCGCGTTCGGCACGGCGTCGCGGATCGCGGTGGTCGGTGCGGTCCTGATCATCGCCGCTGCGGCCGCCGGGTTCTTCCTGACCCGTGGCGGTGAGGTCGTGGACCTGGACCCCGACGCCGTGGCGGTCCTCCCGTTCCGGGTCGGCGGCGCGGAGCCATCGCTGGCGTATCTCCAGGAGGGGGTCGTCGACCTGCTGGCGGCGAAGCTCACCGGCGAGGCCGGGCCGAGGGCGGTGAACCCGCGGACCATGCTCACGGCGTGGCGCTCGGCGGTGTCGCCGGACGCGGCGGCCCTGCCCCCGGACGAGGCCGTGGACCTCGCCCGGCGGGTCGGTGCGGCCCAGGTCCTGATCGGGGACGTGGTGGGCACGGCCGATGCCCTCACGCTGCGGGCGGAGCTGATCGACGCGGAGACGGGGGAGTCGACGCGGGCGGAGCAGTCCGGGTCCGTCGACCAGCTCACGACGATGATCGATCGCCTGGCCGCGACGCTGATCGCGCTGGAGGCCGGCGAGGCGCGACCCCGCCTCGAGCAGCTCACGACGACGTCGCTGCCGGCCCTGCGGTCGTACCTCCAGGGCCGGTCGGCGTTCCGTGCGGGCCGATACTCGGAGGCCGCCGACTATTTCGCCGAGGCCGTGGACAGCGACTCGACGTTCGCGCTGGCGGCGCTGGGCATGGCCGAGTCACTGACGTGGTGGCCGGAGCGGCCCGGCGAGGAGAACGCCGTGCGGCTGGCGTGGAAGTACCGGGATCGCCTGAGCGAGCGTGACCGGGCGTACCTGCGGGCGTTCGCCGGGCCCGACTACCCGCGGCCCTCGTCCCGGGCGGAGCATCTGGCGGCGTACCAGCGCGCCCTGGACTGGTCGTCGGACGACCCGATGCTCTGGTACCACGTCGGCGACGTGTTCTACCACTCCGGCCTGCAGATGGGGGTCGACGACGCCCTGGAGCGGTCGGCCGCGCACCTGGAGCGGGCGCTGGACCTCGATCCGGCCTTCGCCCCCCCCGCCGAGCACCTGTTCGCCCTGGCCCTCCGGATGGGCGATACCGCCCGGACGCGGGAGGTCGGACGGCGGTATCTGGCCATGGAAGCCGACGCCGAGGGCACCATCCGGTGGTGGCTGGGTCTGGTCGGGGACGCGTCCGTCGACAGCGTGCCCACCCTGGAGGACGTGACGCGGCGCGACCTGCTGCGGATCGTGGGCTGGTCCCTGGATGCCGGCCTGGTGATGGACAGCGTGGAGCGCGCGGCGGCGATCCTGGCCGAGCGGTACACGCAGACGGCGACACCCTTCCAGGCGGACCAGATCCGGGAGGTCCTGGCCCACGTGGAATGGCGGCGGGGACGGTACGAGAAGGCCCGACGGCTGTCGGCGGAGCCGGAGTCCGTAGCCGGGCTCCACCAGGCGGTGGTGGCCGGCATGCAGCCCGCCCTCGTGCCGGAGATGATCGAGGGCGCCCGGGCGTTCGCCGACTCCCTGACTCCGCCGGCCGGATGGAGGACCCACGTCCGCTACCTTGCCGCCGTTTGGACAGCGCGCGCGGGGGATCGGGAGCCCGCCCGAGCGCTCCTGGCCGAGCTGCGGTCCGCACCCGACCCGGTCGACCCGGAGGCGGACTATCAACGAGAGCTCTACGCCCGGCTCCTGGCCGCCGAGCTGGCCGTGGTCGATGGTGATCCCGACGCGGCGGACCGGGTCGCCGAGCTCGACGTGCTCGCCCGCCAGGTCCCCACCCTCGGCCCGTGGACCGAGCTGGCCAACCTGACGCTGATCCGTCTCCACGAGGAGCTCGGCGACCCGGAAGCGGCGCTGGCGGCCGCCCGCCGCCGGGCCTTCACCATAGGCTTCAACCGCTTCCTCGCGGTGCAGTTCCGGGAGGAGGGACGGCTGGCCGAGCTCCTGGGCCGCCGGGACCAGGCCGCGCAGGCGTACCGCACGTACCTGGAACTCCGGGCCGAGGACGCCGATCCCATCGTTCGGGACGAGGTGGAGGATGTCCAGGCCGCTCTCCAACGGCTGACCGCCGAGGGCCGCTGATCGGGCCGGGCCAGCTCCCTTGCCCGCGGCCGTTTCCAGAGCCCATCCTCACCGTACAGACCGAGTCGACTCGCGAGCGCTCCGTACGCACGCTGGAGGGAACCATGGCCGCCACCACCGACACCCCGCCGCGCACCGTCCGTGCACCCCGTGGAACGGACTGCTCCTGCAAGGGCTGGCAGCAGGAGGCCGCGCTCCGGATGCTCATGAACAACCTGGACCCGGAGGTCGCCGAGCGCCCCGAGGATCTGGTAGTCTACGGCGGCACGGGGAGGGCGGCCCGGAGCTGGGACGCGTTCGAGGCCATCGTCGGCACGCTCCGGGAGCTGGAGGCCGACGAGACGCTGCTGGTCCAGTCCGGCAAGCCGGTGGGCGTGTTCCGGACCCATGCGTACGCGCCTCGCGTGCTGATCGCCAACAGCAACCTGGTGGGGCGGTGGGCGACGTGGGACCATTTCCGTGAGCTCGAGAGGCAGGGGCTCATGATGTACGGTCAGATGACGGCCGGCAGCTGGATCTACATCGGGACCCAGGGGATCCTCCAGGGCACGTACGAGACGTTCGGCGCGCTGGCCCGGCAGGAGTACGGCGAGCCGAGCCTGCAGGGGAAGTGGGTCCTGACCGGCGGGATGGGGGGGATGGGCGGCGCGCAGCCGCTGGCGGCTACCATGAACGAGGGCGCGATCCTGGTCGTGGAGGTGGACCCCGACCGGATCCGGCGTCGCATCGACACCGGCTACTGCGACCGGATGACGGACGACCTGGACGAGGCGCTCGAGTGGGTCACGACCGCGGCCGGGGCGGGGGAGGCCGTCAGCATCGGACTGGTCGGAAACTGCGCGGAGGTCGTGCCCGAGATCGCGGAGCGCGGCGTCGTCCCGGACGTGCTCACCGACCAGACGTCGGCCCACGACGAGCTCAACGGCTATATCCCCGCCGGGCTCGGCCTCGCCGAGGCGGATGCGCTGCGAGCGGAGGACCCGGACGAGTACCGTCGCCGGGCGATGGAGAGCATGGCCACCCACTGCGAGGCCATGGTCGAGCTCATGCGACGGGGCGCCGTGACCTTCGACTACGGCAACAACCTCCGGGGCCAGGCGCTGGACGCCGGCTACGAGGACGCGTTCGCGTTCCCCGGGTTCGTCCCGGCGTACATCCGGCCGCTGTTCTGCGAGGGGAAGGGGCCGTTCCGCTGGGTCGCGCTGAGCGGCGATCCGGACGACATCTTCCGGACGGACCGGCTGGTGCTGGAGCTGTTCCCCGAGGACGAGCACCTGAAGCGCTGGATCCGAAAGGCGCAGGAGAAGGTACGGTTCCAGGGGCTGCCCAGCCGCATCTGCTGGCTCGGGCTCGGTGAGCGGGCGCGGTTCGGCCTGGCGCTGAACGACCTGGTGGCGAAGGGCGAGATCAGCGCACCCATCGTCATCGGGCGGGACCACCTGGACACGGGGTCCGTGGCCAGCCCGTTCCGGGAGACGGAGGCGATGAAGGACGGGACGGACGCCGTAGCCGACTGGCCGATCCTGAACGCGCTGCTGAACACGGCGAGCGGCGCCAGCTGGGTCAGCTTCCACCACGGTGGTGGCGTGGGGATCGGCAACGCGCTGCACGCCGGCCAGGTCATCGTGGCCGACGGGACGGACGCGATGCGGGAACGGCTGGAGCGGGTCCTTACGAACGATCCCGGGATCGGTGTCGCCCGCCACGCGGACGCCGGCTACGAGAGAGCGCTGGAGACGGCGCGTGCCAGGGGCGTGCGTCTGCCAATGGCGGAGTGATCCACGGTTGACGTCCCGTCGCCCCGGGCCCGACGTTTGCAGCGGACATCGGAGCGCGATCCAGTGACACGACACCCACTCGAGGACACGGCATGACGAGTTTCGAATACGACGACCGGCTCCATACGCTGCGCACCCCGCAGCCGTCCCCGACCCCGCCGGACGACGAGGACGAGGAGGGGCCCCGTCCGACAGCCAGCCGCTGGTCGGACAGCATGCGCAACCGCCTGTTCAAGGCCCGGACGCTGATTATCAGCGGTGAGGTGAACCAGAAGCTGGCGTCGGAGGTGATGGGGCAGCTGCTGGCGCTGGACGCCGAGTCGGACGAGACGATCACGATCTTCATCAACTCCCAGGGCGGGCACGTGGAGTCGGGCGACACGATCCACGACATGATCCGGTACATCGGCTCCCCCGTGCGGATGGTCGGCACCGGCTGGGTGGCCAGTGCCGGCGCACTGATCTACGTCGCCGTGCCGAAGGAGCGGCGGTTCTCGCTGCCGAACACCCGCTTCCTCCTGCACCAGCCGGCCGGCGGTGCCCGGGGTACGGCCGCGGACGTGGAGATCGAGGCGAAGGAGATCCTCAAGATGCGGGAGCGGCTGAACCGGGTCTTCGCCGAGCAGACCGGCCAGCCGCTGGAGAAGATCCAGGAGGACACGCACCGCAACTTCTGGCTGAGCGCCCGGGAGGCGGTGGAGTACGGCCTGGTGGGTCAGATCATCGAGAACAAGCGGGAGCTCGATTAGCGAACCGGGGCCCGCGGCGGCCGCGGTCGCTTCGCTGCGGCCCGGCGGCGGGGCGTCCGCCCGTCCGCCCTACTTCCCCCCGTTGGCCTGCAGGTCGTCGATGCAGTTCTGGTCCAGCGACGGGATGTCCCCACCGAACACGCCCCCGAAGAGGTCCGTGCTCTCCACGGCGTAATACATCAGGCACTGGTCGTTGTCACAGTGGTGGCCGTGTGCCTCGTCCTGATGCTCGGTCTGCATCTCCGTGCCCGACTCTTCGATGGCGACGAGACCGAAGAGATGGCCGAACTCGTGGAGGAAGGTGGTCGCCTCTACGAGCGTCTCGGAGGGCTGGGTGGGGCCGCCACTGACCTGGTCGATCGCGCCACCGAAGTAGACACTGGACGTGTTGAAGTAGGCGGCGCCGAGGACGTTGGCCTCCTCGAACTCGCCGTCCACCACCAGCATGTAGGCAGTCAGGGTCTGCCCGTCGGTGTACGCGTTCCGGTGCTCGTTCTCCAGCTGGACCACCTCGTTGGCCGTGTACGTCGGCTGTCCGCCCGCGGGGATCTCGGTGGGGGACCTCACGGTGATGGACGTCTTGTGGACCCGGGCCTCCAGGAAGGCTCGGAGGTCGTCGAGCGCGGACGAGCTGGGCTGGTGTCCGGCCATGTAGTCCACCTCGACCACGAGGCTCGTGAACGTCTGGTCGGAGAGGAAGTCGTTGGCGGAAGCGCCCGGCGCCAGGGTGTGGGAGTACGGGTCGCCGCCATCATCATTGTCGGGCCCGGCGGGCGAGGAGTCGCCGCAGCTGGTGCCGGGCACGACGACGAGGAGGACGGCCAGCAGGACCGGGACGATGCGTCGAACGTGCATGGCGGTGCCTTCCGTTCGGGGGGAGCTGCTGTCGCTCATCGAGGCAAGAACTCGGCCGCTCCGGGTCCCGGCCGAGACTGCGCTCCCGTCAGCCCCGGACGTCACCCGTCCGCTTCCGGACGACCTCCTGGAGCTCCGCGAGCTTCTCGCTCCCGCGCTCCAGGAGCGCGTCGGCTTTCGACCTCGTGTCGACGCAGAAGTCCTCGTCGTCGATGTCCTCGAGGTTGATGACCACGTTCCGGTGGGCGCCGTAGAGGCAGGCCTCGAGGGCCTTGGCGCCGACCTCCGCGTCGGACCGGGACGAGTACTGGCCCACGCGCGCGATCTCGAGGAGCGGCGCCCACGCTCGATCCGCCAGCTCCATGGTCCGGAGCGGGACCCGGGTGGCGGCTTCGAGCCCCCGCTGCATGGCGGCGTGCCGAGCGGCCTTCTGCTCCCCGGTGTCGTCGGGCATCCGGAGTGCGTCCATGAAGTCGGAGAAGGCGTCGGTGTCCGCGTCCACGGCCCGGAGTAGCTCCTCCTGCAGCTCCACCAGCTGCGGCAGGTGCTCCCGTATCACCGGATCCAGGTGCTCGTACTTCCGCCGGCCGTAGGTGAGCCAGCCGACCATGGCGCCCAGCGCGGCCCCGAGCGCGCCCATGAGCGCGGCCACCGAGCCGCCGCCGGGGGCGGAGGTCCGGGCGCCCACCGACTCGACGAGCTCCCGGACGGTCGTCCGGATCAGCGGGCCATCCCGCTCCCCCTCCACCATGTACTCGATGATCTTCTCCTCGGGTACGAACGGATGGAGGGAGGAGAGGCCGAGCCGGTCGACGACGAGACGGACCTTCTGGCGTTCGTCGAGGATGAAGAGGTTCTCCTTCTCCATGTAGTAGTCCGCAGCCCGCAGGACGGCCTCCAGCGGGACCAGCCCCACCACCTCGCTCCCGGCCACGCCGACGTTCAGCTCTGCGGCATCCCGCTTGATGGCTTCGAAGACCTCGTGCATGCCCGTGACCCGGTAGTTGTCCAGATTCATGGAGACCTGCGCCAGGTCGAACTCCTCCAGGGTCCAGCCCATCCCCTTCACCGCCTGGAAATAGCCGGGCTGCTGCACGGGCTCGCCGTCTGGGCCCTTCACGGTGCGGCCGCGCTCCCGGACATTGAGGGCCAGCCGGTGGGCCTGGTTGCGGGTGCCCAGGACATTGACGTTGTACGCGATCAGGAAGAACCGGGCGCCGGTGACGGTGGCGCCGGATTCGGGCACGAACGCCGCAGGGCCGAAGTCGGGCTGCCAGGCCGGGTCCTGGAGCTTCTCGGCCAGCCCTTCGTACTCCCCGGCCCGGATCCGGGCCATGGTCTTCCGATCCGCCTCGGGCTGGGCTTCCTCGTACAGGTAGACCGGGACACCGAGCTCCTCGCCGACCCGGTGGCCGAACGCCCTCGCGCACTCGACGCAGTCCTCCATCTCCACGCCCGAGACCGGGATGAACGGGACCACGTCCACCGCCCCCAGGCGGGGGTGCTCCCCGGAATGGAGCCGCATGTCGATGAGGTCGCAGGCCGCGGCCGCCGACCGGAAGGCGGCCTCCACGACGGCATCCGGCTCGCCCACGAAGGTCATGACCGTGCGGTTCGTGGACTCGCCCGGGTCCACGTCCAGGAGCTGGACCCCCGGTACTTGACGGATGCTGTCGGCGATGGCCTCGATGACCGCCGTGTCGCGGCCTTCCGAGAAGTTGGGCACGCACTCCACCAGCCGCATACTGACCCTCCGGGTCTCGGGGTCCGATCTCGGGCCATCGCTCGGGCGCCCGCCGGTCGGCCTGGCACCGTCCGGGGCCCCGGGGATGGTGCGGCACGGGTCGGACCCCGTCAAGCGACGTGCCCGGCCGCCAGCTCCAGGCGGCGCAGCCGCCCCCCACTTTCACGGACCGGCCGGGGCCCCTATCTTCCAAGTACTCACCAGGCTTCGGCCTGTCGCCGGACTCCCCACGATCTCCCGGCGCTTCTAACCTACAATCCAACCCGCAACATCCCCCTGCAGGAGGCATGGAATGCGCAGCAATCTCATCCGGGGACGCAGTCGCCCGACCGTCATCCTCGCCGTGGCCGCGGCCGCGGGGATCGGACTCGCCGCGTGCGCCGACGACACCGTCGGTCCGGACCAGTCGGAGGCCCTGGCCCCCGACGCGATCGCGGCGAGCCAGCAGGCTACGGACCCGTTCGTGGACGGCCGGGTCCTGGCCCGGTTCAACCCCGGCGCCAACGCCGCGGCGATCGCCGCCGGCGCCGGCGCGTCGATCCAGCGCGACCTGGTGCTGGACATCAAGGTCCTGAGCGTACCGGCCGGCCGGGAGGTCGCGGTGGCCAACGCGCTCTCGAACAACCCGAGCGTGGAGTTCGCGGAGCCCGACTGGATCCGTACGTTCGGCGACCCGGCGGTCATGCCGGTGAACGACCCGTACATCGGGTACAAGTGGGACCTGGACAACGACGGCAACATCTACTCGAGCACCGGCGACATCCTGGCCACCACCGGTGCCGCGGACGCCGACATGGACTGGCGCGAGGCGGTGGAGGCGGTGTCGAGCGCCAGCGGGTCGGCCCGGATCGGGATCATGGACACCGGCGTCCGGAACGACCACGAGGAGCTGACCGGCCGGATCGCCGCGCAGTATGACTTCTTCGACAACGACACGAACGCCGAGGATGACAACGGGCACGGCACGCACGTGGCCGGGATCGCCGCGGCGAGCACCGACAACGGGAAGGGCGTGGCCGGTGTGGCATACGCGGGCACCGTCGACTTCGCCATCGCGAAGGTGTGCGGGCGGACGAACCCCGGCCCGTTCGGGTACGGGTGCCCGAGCTCGGCCATCGCCGACGGGATCGTGTGGGCCGTCGACAACGGCGCTCACGTGCTGAACCTGAGCCTGGGCGGCGGCAGCGGCTCGACGGCGACCCAGTCCGCTCTGCAGTACGCGCGGTCGAACAACGTCCTGCCGTTCTGCTCCGCGGGGAACGACAGCGGCGCCGTCTCTTATCCGGGGGCGTGGCCGGAGTGCGTGGCCGTGAGCGCCACGGACTGGAGCGACAACCTGGCCAGCTACTCGAACTTCGGGCCCGAGGTGGAGCTCTCGGCGCCGGGCGGCGATGACGAGCACCCGGACGGCTACAGCTACATCCTCGCCAGCTACAACGAGAGCGCGACGAGCTACGCGTTCCTGGCCGGCACGTCCATGGCGTCGCCGCAGGCCGCCGGGCTGGGCGCGCTGCTCCACGTCCTCGGCGTGGCCGATGACGGCAGCAAGCTGATGAACATGAAGAGCACGTCCGACGACCTGGGTGCGTCGGGCACGGACGACCAGTTCGGCGCCGGGCGGATCAACGTGGCGAACGCTGTGGCCGCGGCGACCGGCGGCTCGACGAACTCGCCGCCGACGGCGTCGTTCACGTACGCGTGCACGGACCTGACGTGCGACTTCGACGGGACGGGGTCCACCGACAGCGACGGCTCGATCTCGAGCTACGACTGGGACTTCGGTGACGGCAGCACGGCCACGGGCAGCACCGCGAGCCACACCTACGCGTCGGGCGGAACGTACACGGTGACGTTGACCGTCACGGATGACGCCGGTGCGACCGACTCTGACGTGCAGGACGTGAGCGTGACCGACGGCACCAACAGCCCGCCGACGGCCGACTTCACGTACGCGGTCAGCGACCTGACCGTGGACTTCACGGACACCAGCAGCGACTCCGACGGGACCATCGCGTCCTGGGCGTGGGACTTCGGTGACGGCAACACGTCCACGGCGCAGAACCCGTCGCATACGTACGCGGCGGGCGGCACCTACACGGTAACGCTGACGGTCACGGACGACGATGGCGCCACGGACGCCGTCTCACAGGACGTGACGGTGACCGAGCCGACTACGGACATCTCGTTGAGCGTCACCGCCTACAAGGTCCGGGGCGTGCAGCACGCCGACCTGACCTGGAGCGGCGCCACGTCGACGAACGTGGACGTGATCCGTGACGGTGTCATCGTGGCGACCACCGCGAACGACGGTGCGTACACCGACTCCACGGGCCAGAGGGGTGGCGGCTCCGCCGTCTACCAGGTCTGTGAGGCCGGCACGAGCACCTGCTCGAACGAGGTGACCGCCAACTGGTAGCGCGTCACGGGCCCCGCGGCACCGCCGACGGGGGCCGGGTGAACGGAGGCGGCTCCGGCCCTCACGGGTCGGGGCCGTTTGCCGTCGTGGGAACCTCGCTTGCATCTGCTGCCGGCCGATGATCCGACTCGAGCCCGAGCTGACCTGGCTGGATGGCACGTTCCACCGCGGTGTGGTGGTGATCGTGGACCCGGAGACCGGTCGGATCGCGGATGTGGCCGGACCGGGGAAGAGTTCGGACGGTGCGGCCGGGGCGGGTCCCCCCGCGTCGCCCCGGGTCGGTCCCGGGCGGGAGCGTGACGTCCGGACCGTCCCCCTCCCCGGCCGCGCACTCCTGCCCGGCTTCGTCAATACCCACAGCCACGCCTTCCAGCGGCTGATCCGGGGCCGGACCCACACCCGGCCGGCCGGCCGACCGAACGCCGACTTCTGGAGCTGGAGGGAGGCGATGTACGCGGCGGCGCTCGGCCTCTCCGCCGACGACGTGTACCACGTGTCCCGGTTCTGCTTCCTGGAGATGCTGAAGACCGGGATCACGGCGGTGGGTGAGTTCCACTATCTGCACCATCAGCCGGACGGCACGCCGTACGCGGACCCCAACGAGCTGGCGAAGCGGGTGGCGGCCGCGGCCCGGGAGGTCGGGCTCCGGATCGCGCTGCTGAACGTGTGCTACGCGACGGGCGGCATAGACAAGCCGCTCGAGGACCGTCAGCGGCGGTTCCGGGCCGATTCGGTGGCGTCGTTCCTGGAGCGGACGACGGCGTTGGAAGCCGATGTGAGCGCGAGCCCCGAGGCCGGCGTGGACGACGGGCTCGTCACGGTGGGCGTGGCGCCCCACAGCATCCGGGCAGTGCCCCGGGACTGGCTCCCGGTGCTCCGTGACTGGGCGGCAACCCGCGACGCGCCGCTCCACATGCACGTGTCCGAGCGGCCGGCCGAGGTGGCGGCGAGCGAGGCGGCGTGGGGGCTCCGGCCCGTCGAGCTGCTCCACGCCGACGGGCTGCTGGACGAGCGGCTCACGCTGATCCACGGGATCCACCTCACCGACGACGAGGTCGCGAGGGTCGGCGAGGCGGGCGCGATCGTCTGTGCCTGCCCGACCACCGAGCGGGGGCTCGGCGACGGGTTCGTCCGGGGCTACGACCTGCTGGATGCGGGCGCCCGGATCGCGCTGGGCACCGACAGCCACACCAGCCTGGACTTCCTGGAGGAGATGCGGCTCATCGAGCATCACGAGCGGCTCCAGCGTCTGGAGCGTGTCGTTATCACCGATGCCGGGCGGTCGGGCGATCACCATCGGGTCGCGCCGGAGCTGTTCGAGATGGCGACGACCGCGGGCGCCCGGTCCCTGGGGCTGGACGCGGGCGCCATCGAGCCGGGGCGTCTGGCGGACCTGGCCGCGGTGGACCTCGACCACATCTCGCTCGCCGGCTGGCGGGACGACACGCTGGCGGCGACCATTGCGCTTTCGGCCACGCCGGACATCGTCCGGGATGTCTGGGTCGGCGGCCTCCGGCGGCTCTGGGACCGGGCCCATGAAGCCGAGGCGGAGATCACGGGTGCGTTCCGCTCCGTTGCGCGGGCTCGCTGAAACCGGGGCGCCCGCATAGCTTTCGGGCCCACTGTCCCTCAGGCCCCGAGTCCCGAGCGTCCATGCCTGCAGCGCGTCCCATCCTCGCCGTCCTCGTCCTCTCGGCCCCGGCACTGGCCGGGTGCGCCGGGCTCTCGCCGGCGCCGGAGGGGTTCACGTACGGCCGGCCCGATCCGGACCCGGCCGCCTACACCTTCGCGGACACGACGGAGCTCTCGATCCGCACCGACCTCGGCCCGGTCGAGGTGGTAACGGCCTATGCCGGGGTCACGGAGCTGGATTTCCGGCGGTGGTCGGAGGACGGGACGGTCACGCTGCGGTTCCCCCGGCTCCGGGGCAGCTTCCGGAGCACTATGCTCGAACCGTCCGTCGTGGACGAATCCGACCTGGGTGGGCCGATCACCGCCCGACTCGCGCCCACCGGCCGCGTCGAGATCGCGGACACCCCGTCGCTGACCGAGGCGCTCCGGGATGTCACGAGTCCCGGGGAACTGGTCCGGCCCCTTTTCGTCCGACTGCCCGGCCGACGGGTGGAGGTAGGCGACCAGTGGGTCGACACGGTGACCACGACCGCAGCCCGCGGAGCCGCCCGTACGGAGGCCCGGCGGGTGATCACGTTCACGCTGCGGGGCGACACCGTGGCCGCCGGCCGGCGCCTCGTGCTCATCGACACCGAGACGCTGGTCACGATCCGGGTCGCCGGCGAGTCCGGCGGGGTGGCGCTGGAGCAGCAGCTGACGGGGACCACGGCCGGGCGGGTGCTGTGGGATGACGTCGCACGGCTCCTCGTGGAGCGGTGGACGGAAGGCGAGCTGACGGGCACGCTGACGCTGCCGGATCTGGACGTGGCCCCGATGCCGATCGAGGCCCGGGTCCGGAGCGCGGTCGCGCTGCGGGAGTAGCCGGGACCGGCCCGACCCCCCGGCCCGGTCCGGTGTATGCAGGACTGGACCCCGCCCGGTGGCCGACCCCCGGGCCGAGCGGTCGCGGGCGAGCGCGCAAGGAGATCGATGACAGGCTACAGACTCGGGCGGATCTTCGGCATCGACGTGCACGTGCACGGGTCGTGGCTCGTCATCGGCGGCCTCGTCCTCTGGACGCTGGCGGCGAGCGCGCTCCCGGCGGACTACCCGGAACTTTCGGCGTCGCTGCGGCTGGGCATGGCCGGGCTGATCACGCTCCTGTTCTTCGTCTCGCTGCTGGCCCACGAGCTGGCCCATTCGGTGGTGGCCATGGCGCGGGGGATCCCCGTCCACCGCATCACGTTCTTCCTGTTCGGGGGGATGGCCCAGACCAGCGCGGACAGCCGCAGCGCCGGCGAGGAGTTCCTGATCGCCATTGCCGGCCCGGTCATGAGCTTCCTGCTCGGCGGCCTCTTCTTCGCGGTCTGGACGGTGGGGAACGGCGGCGGCTGGGGCCCGTTCCTGGTGGGGACGGCGGCGTACCTGACGGTCCTGAACCTGATCCTCGGCACCTTCAACCTCCTGCCGGGCTTCCCGATGGACGGCGGGCGGGTGCTCCGCTCGGTGATCTGGAAGGTGACCGGCGATGTGACACGGGCCACCCTCTGGGCCGCTCGCGTGGGTTCGTGGATGGCGGTCCTGCTCATGGGGTACGGCGTCTACGAGATCCTGACCGGCGCGTTCATCGGTGGGGTGTGGCTGATCTTCATCGGCATGTTCATCCGCAACGCGGCCCGGTCCAGCTACCGGCATCACCTGTTGAGCCGGATGCAGGACGAGGCCCGGCAGGCGTGGGGCCGATTCGCGGAGCCGACCGGGCGACCGGACTCCGGGCGGGACCGGCCCGGGGACCCGGCGCCGTGGACGCGGCCCGGCAGCGGGGGTCGACCCGGTGCCGAGCAAGGCGCCCCGGGGTGGCCGCCCCCGGGCCGGGACGTGACTCCGCGCGAGGACGGCTGATGTTCGAGATCCCGGAGGAGCGGCTCCCGCCGGGCTTCGCGGACACGGTGACGGAGCCGCCGGCCGAGCCCGCGGAGGCCCGACCGGCAGCGACCGTGGTGCTGATGCGGGACGGCGAGGCCGGCCCGGAGGTGCTCCTCCTGCGCCGACACCGGCGGAGCGGGTTCGTCCCCGGCGCATGGGTCTTCCCCGGTGGGCGGGTCGATGCCGCGGACGGCGATCCGGCGCTCCTGGACCGCTGCCGGGGCCTGGGGCCCAACCCGGAGCCATCGTTCTGGATGGCTGCGCTGCGGGAGGCGTTCGAGGAGACGGGTGTGCTCCTTGCCCGGCGACCCGACGACGAGGCCGGCGATTGGGTCCCGGCCGCAGCTTCGGACCGAACCATCGAGGCGCTCCGTCGCACGCTCATGGACGATGAAGCGACGCTCCTGGACGTCGTGGCGCGGCTGGAGGCACGGCTGGACGCGCGGCCGATGGTCCACGCGGCGCACTGGGTCACGCCGGTGGTGGAGCCCCGGCGCTATGACACGCACTTCTTCGTGGCGGCGGTGCCCGACGGACGGGCCGCGCGGCCCGATCCGAGGGAGATGGTGGACGCCGTCTGGCTCACGCCAACGGCGGCGCTGGACCGGTTTGAGGCGGGGTCGCTGCCCATGGTGTTCCCGACGGTCAGGACGCTGGAGTCGTTGGCGGGTCATCGGTCGACGGACGCGGTGCTGGCGGCGTTCCGGGAGCAGACGGTGGAGCGGATCCTGCCACGACTCGTCCGGACCGAGGCAGGTGTGGGCATTGTGATCGACGAATGACGGGGAGGGGCGGAGGCATGACGAAGGCGACAACACTCGGTGAGCTGAAGGCGTCGGGGTACACCCCCCGGACGGTGAAGGAGGAGATGCGGTCGAACCTGCTCCGGAAGCTGGACGCGGGGGAGACGCTGTTCCCGGGGATCCTGGGGTACGAGGACACCGTGGAGCCCCAGATCGTGAACGCGATCCTGGCGAGGCAGAACTTCATCCTGCTCGGGCTCCGGGGCCAGGCCAAGAGCCGGATCGTCCGCCAGCTGGCGGACCTGCTGGATGACGCACTGCCGATCATCGCCGGCTCCGAGGTCAACGACGACCCGCTGCGGCCGGTATCGAAGTATGGCCGG
Organism: Longimicrobiales bacterium; assembly: GCA_033722595.1. Lineage (GTDB taxonomy): Bacteria > Gemmatimonadota > Gemmatimonadetes > Longimicrobiales > RSA9 > JAWVYT01. The sequence goes on along the minus strand of JAWVYT010000020.1, from coordinate 798 downwards.
CAGCAGGTCGAGGAGCACGGCGACGACACGCCCATCGAGTGGGTGGGCCGGGACGCGCGCTACATCGAGAAGCTGGCCACGCCCGACGTGACGATCGCCGACATCATCGGCGACCTGGACCCGATCCGGGCGGCCCGCGGTGGCCATGTCCTGGCCGACGAGCTGACCATCCACTTCGGGCTCCTGCCCCGGGCGAACCGGGGGATCTTCGCCGTGAACGAGCTGCCCGACCTGGCGGGCCGGATCCAGGTGGGGCTGTTCAACATTATGCAGGAGGGGGATGTCCAGATCAAAGGCTACCCCGTCCGGCTGCCGCTGGACGTCCACCTGGTCTTCACGGCCAACCCCGAGGACTACACGGCCCGGGGCAAGATCATCACGCCGCTCAAGGACCGGATCGGCGCCGAGATCATGACCCACTACCCGGAAGAGGTCGATGCCGGGATGGACATCACCCGCCAGGAGGCGTGGGTGGAGCGGGGCGGGAAGCCCGTGGAGGTGCCGGGGTTCGTCGCCGAGCTCGTCGAGCGGGTCGCGTTCCTGGCCCGGCAGGACAAGCGGATCGACCAGCGCAGCGGCGTGAGCCAGCGGATGCCGATCACGGTGCTGGAGAACGCCGTGAGCAACGCGGAGCGACGGGCCGTGCTGCTGGGCGACGACCGGGTGGTGCCCCGGGTCAGCGACATCCACGCGGCGCTCCCGGCCATCACCGGGAAGATGGAGCTGGAGTACGAAGGCGAGCTGCAGGGCGCACCGAGGATCGCGCGGGAGCTGGTGTCCCGGGCGGCGCTGGAGACG
>JAWVYT010000019.1:0-16586 GCA_033722595.1 Longimicrobiales bacterium | reverse complement strand
GTGCTCCCGGACCAGATCCTCGTCCCACTCCTCCCGCACGTTGGTCAGGTTCAGGAACGTCCGGAGCTCGCCGGAGTCGAAGGGCCCGGGCGCGTCCAGCGAAGCGAAGGCGGTCCGTGCCCACGGCGGCGACTCGCGGACGATCGGGAGCTCGGTGCGGGGCACTTCGACCACCCCGGCGCTCACGACCCAGTCCCGCGCCGCTTCCACGGAGGTCCGTCCCCGCTCCAGCAGCTCGTCGGGGCGTGGCCCCACGCGGCTGATCGAGTCCATGATCTCACGGGGCGAACGGTCCGGATCGATCCGCTCCGCCACCTCCGCCACCTGCTGCCGGTACTCGTTGATGGCGTTCGTGTTCAACCGCTGCAGCTCTTCCAGCGACAGCGAGATGTGCTCGCTGTAGAGCAGCTTCCGCTCCAGAAGGTACCGACCCAGTCGGAACGTCCCGTTCGACCGGGGCAGCAGCTCCGTCGCGAGCCAGCCCAGGTGGGCCTCCAGGGCCGTCGCGAGCGCCTGACGGGCGGTGTCGACCGCGGCGAGGGCCCCGGCCTCCCGGTCCGCGAGGATCGTCGGCAGGTCCCGCTCCACATACTCGAGGAGCCCCCGGGTGTCCGCCAGCGCCAGCTCCGTCCACACCCGGGGCGGCCGCCGGACGTTGGCCCTCGCCGCCTCTAGGACCGCCGGGGCCCCGGCCAGCCGCGCCCGCAGCGACGCCAGTCGCTCCTCGGACGGCGCGAACTCGCGCTCGACCACCGCGGACAGGCCCCGGGCGATGATCCCCGTATACACGCCCGGGTCGTTCGCCCAGGTCCGCGTCTCCTCCAGCTCCAGCAGCTCGGCCCGGATCCCGTACTCCAGGACCGCGTAGTCGTAGCGGTCACCATCGCGCATGAGGTCGAACCGGATCTGCTCCAGGTCCGAGAGCCACTCCAGCAGGCTGTCGATCTTCCGCTGGATCCCGGTCCGGGTCATGGTCGGCAGTCGGCCGTCGTAGTCGTGGACGCCGAGCTCGGTGGCGTGAACGGGATGGGCTTCGAAATACCACTCGAGGTAGCCGGCGCGGACCTCGGCGAAGTCCTCGGCCGCGTCGGCCAGCGCCTGCGCCGTGGGCGCCAGTCCTCCTGGTGCGGGGCTCGGGGGCCGTGAGTCCCGCTCGGCTGACGGGCCGCACGCGGTGACCAGGACCAGCGTGACGGGCAGGATGATGCGTGACGTCAAAGAGACCTCCGGGAAGATATCGACTGTCCAAGCTAGGAACGCGTCAGGCCGTGCGCCAGCGACACGGGAGGCGGAAACGACCCGAGCGTGCGCGGTGTCGGAAGCAGCAGGAGCGACCGGCCCCGCGCACGCCGGTCCTGCGCCCCGCACCGTGGCTCAGCGGTCGGTCATGTCGAGCAGGCCGGTGTAGCGCTTGGTCGCCACCACCAGCCCGAGCACGACCGTGCTGACGCCCAGGATCCACGCCCAGAACGGATCGACCCGGAGCTCTCCTGCGGCGATCATGTCGCCGACCGCAGCCAGGACACAGATGGTGACGATGAGGCCGAATACGCCCGAGTGCTCCCGTCGGAGGATCATCTTGAACGAGAACGACCGGTCCTCCGACTCCCACTGACCCAGGGCCGGGATGAACGCCGGCGTCCGGGTCGCCCATTCCTCGAATGCGCGGCCGAACTTCCCGCGCAGGAAATCCTCCTCGGCGGCCATGATCCGCTCGTAGTACAGCCAGAAGACGAGCGTCACGACCAGCGGGATCCAGGGGTCCCGCGGCAGGAGCGTCACGCCCAGCCACATGAAGTAGTTGCCCACGTACAGGGGGTGTCGCACCACCGAGTAGACGCCCCGCGTGTTCAACGTGTCGGCCACCTGTTCCGCCCGGTTCCGGCCCGAGGTCCCCCCGGCGATGTACCCGATGGTCAGCGCCCGGATCACCACCCCGAACATGCCCACGCCCAGGCAGAGCACGCCCCAGGCCCGGTGCAGGGAGCGGCTGTCGCCCGGGTATTCGTACCCCCAGAGCCCCAGGATGACCAGGACGAACGGGATCAGTGGCAGCCAGCTCCGCCGGCGGAACAGCCAGTGTCCCGACGCCACGAAATGATCTCTCAGCTGCATCTCACCGCTCGACCTTCCAGAATCCGATGCCTCCCGCCTGCTGGCCCACCGCTACCGCCGCGACCCGGCGGAACCGGTCCAACTCGTAGACGTCGACCTTCCCCGGCTCCGCCCCGACCCCTTCCACCGTGACGAACGCGTACCGGGAGTCCGGCGATGCGACCACGCCGTGGGTCACCGTCCCGGTGGACGGCGTCCTGCCCACCGGCTGCGCGGTGCCGACCTCGAAGAACTGGACGGCCGCCCCACCCTTCAACGTGGCGATCAGGAGCCGGCCGTCCCGGGTCGCCTCCAGATTGTACGGCGCCGGCCCGGTCGGGATCGTACGGGTCACCTCCCAGAGCACCCGATCGACCTCGTGGATCCGGTCGGCGCCGTTGCACGCCACGTACACCTTCGACCCGTCCACGGACGGCTCCGCCCACGTCGGCGAGCAGCGACCCCGGGCGGAGCCCGGCAGCGTCAGTGTCCGGGCCACCGCGAACGTCCGGGTGTCGATCTCGACCAGCCGATCGTCCATCATGCACACCGAGTAGTGCCGGGTCCCGGACGGATCGATCCGGCTGCCGTGAGGCATGACACACGTCTCCGTGCGAGCCACCTCCGTCATGTCCGGCGTGTACACCACCGAGATACTGCTGGGCACCCGCTCGCCGTGGAGGTTGAAGTTCGCCACGAACGCGAACAGCCCGTCGGGCGTCACCGAGATCGTCGCCGGGAAGTAGCCCAATCCGATCTCGCGGGCGACCAGTGTGTCCGCGCCCGTCTCGTACTTCCACAGCTTCCCGTCCGGCAGCCCGTGGCCGGTGGTCAGGTACAGGTGCTCCCCGTCCGGCGAGATGGCGATCCCGTGCGGTCCCTCGGTCTCCGTCGGGAACCGGCCCACGGGGATCGTGCTCGTGACCTCGGCCCCCGCACCCGGCGAGAAGCTTACCCGATGCAGCCGGTCGGCGGACTCCGCCGCGACGTAGACGTGGTATACGGCGGCAGGACCCTCGGGCGCGCCACCCGGCGACACCGGGGCGCACCCGCTCGTCAGCGCCATGACGACCGCTCCGGCCCCGACCCCGAGCCCCCACGCCGGACCTCCGCTCCCTCGATTCATGGCCCTGAAGGTGACCCGACCCGAGAGGTGGGGGCAAGGGGTGGCCCGGCGGTTGCAAGGATCGTTGACCGGCCCGGGTCTCGGGAGCCGGGACGTGGAACGCGGACCCCGTGGTCGGCCGGACCCGGCCCGACGAAAGACCGTTGCAGCGAGGAGCAGCACGTCATGAAGCGAGGGCTCAGCACCGCCGTGATCGCCATCGGCCTGATGGCGTACCCGTTCACTGCAGCGGCCCAGTCGGAGGCCGAGGCCCGGCTGGCGGCCGGGACCCGGGTCACCGAGATCCGCTTCGCTCCGGACACGCTGGAGTTTCAGGTGGGCGAGCGCGTGCCCGTGCCCGCGGTCCGGATGCTGGATGCGGACGGAAACGAGGTGGACGCAATGGTCCGGGTCTTCGCCCGTGGCGTCATCGAGCGGGATGGCGCGGAACTGACCGCCACGGAGGCCGGCGAGGGAGAGCTCCTGGCCGTGGTCATGACGCCGCCCGACTACAACGGCGAGCGAACCGTTGGGACGCTGCCCGTCCGGGCCAACTGGCCGCCCGTCACCCGGGTCGAGGTCGTTCCGGCCGGCCAGGCCATCTTCGTCGGCACCGCCGTGCGTCACGAGGCCCGAGCGCTCCACGACGACGGATCCGAGCGCCCCGAGGCCTCGTTCGAATGGCGGAGCTCCGACCCCGGAGTGGCCACCGTGGACGCGTTCGGCCACGTCGAGGGACAGGCGCCCGGGCGGGCCGTCATCACCGCCACGTTCGCCGGCGTCGAGGGCTCGGTGGAGCGCCGGGTCGAGCCCCACCCGGCCCGGTCCCTCGAGATCGGCGTCACCCACGTACGCGGGGTCACCGTGGACTCGATAACGACCCGCGTGCGGACCGGCGATGTCCTCACCTTCGATGCCACCGCGCGGACCGATGACGGCGGGACCGCCAGGGTGCCCATCACCTGGTCGTTCACGTACGTCCCCGAAGACGGCGTGGAGGCGCCGGGCGCGGCCGGCGAGATCCGGGACGGAAAGTTCGTGGCCGAGGCGCCCGGACTCTTCACGGTCCTCGCCACGTCCGGCCCGCTGACCGCCCGGCGCTCGTTCCGGGTGGAGGAGCGGGACGTGGTCCGATCGGTCGAGGTGCTGGGACGGGGCGCGGTCACCCACGTCCACACATCGGACATCTGGCCCTACGAGGGCGTCGATGGGCGGGACTACGCCGTCACCGGCACGTGGGGCGGCAGCGGCTGGGCGTATTTCTGGGACATCACCGACCCGTCGTCCATCGAGAAGGTCGACTCCATCCGGGTCGACGCCCGCACGGTCAACGACGTTAAGGTGAGCCCGGACGCGCGCTACGCCGCGTTGAGCCGGGAGGGCGCCAGCAACCGGCGGAACGGGGTCGTCCTCATCGACCTCTCGAACCCGCGGGACCCGGAGATCGCGAGCGTGTATGACCGGGGGCTGACGGGCGGTGTACACAACATGTTCGCCACCGACGACCACCTGTTCGCCCTGTCCGGTGGTGACAAATACGTGATCCTCGACGTCACCGACCTCACTGACCCGACGTACGTGAGCGAGTACAACCATCCCGACAGCCGGATCCACGACGTCTGGGTCCACGACGGGCTGGCGTACTCCAGCGAATGGGGCCGGGGCGTGGTGGTCGTGGATGTAGGCGACGGGCGCTGGGGCGGCTCCATCGAGGACCCGACCCTCGTGACCACCTTCCCCACGCCCGGCGGCGCCACGCACGCCGCGCTGCCCTACCACCAGGAGGAGACCGGGAAGACCTACCTCCTCCTCGGCGACGAGATCCTCTCCCGACCGGGTCGTGCCTGGGCCGGGACCGGCGTCCGGATCCCGGCGCCCGGGACCGCGCCCGCGTCCACCGCGGGGTACCTCCACGTCCTGGACTTCACCGATCCCGAGGATCCCGAGTACGTGGCCCGCTACGAAGCCGAGGAATACGGCACGCACAACCTGTGGGTCGAGGACGACGTTCTCTATCAGGCCTACTACGAGGGCGGTATGCGGATCGTGGACGTGTCCGGCGAGCTCCTGGGCGACCTGAAGGCCCAGGACCGCGAAATCGCCGTGTTCAAGCCGTTCGACCCCGATGGCTACGTCGCCAACGCGCCCATGGTCTGGGGCGGGTTCACCCACGAGGGCACCCTGTTCCTCTCCGACTTCAACAGCGGGATCTGGGCCGTCCGGCTCGAGCCGGAGGTCGGGCCGGACCGGTAGGACCGCTCGATCGGATCGGCTCCACGGTCGGCCGTTCGTGGGCGGTCACCTGCCACCCGGCCGGCGAGGGACGGGAGCCGCGGCACGATCGGTCTTTCAATCCGGCAGACGGGTGCCACGCTTGCACCTCCAGCCGTCGGATTTTCTGCCAATCTGACGGAAACCGACTGGCATGCAGGATGCACCTTCATAGGGGCGGCAACGCGCCGAGCAGTCGGCGCGGATGACGCTGGAATCGAAGCGGAAAGTCGCACCCAGAACCTTGGAGGGAAGTATGGTACGCATGCCAGTCGTGACCCGGTCGCGGTCGCCGCTCAGCGAGATGAACCGTCTCGCGCGTGAAATGGACAGCCTGTTCGGTGGCTTCAACGGGCCCACGGACCTGTGGAGCCCGCCGGTGGACGTCGAGGAGACCGGCGATGAGCTGATCCTGACGGCCGAGCTGCCGGGCATGGATCGCGAGAACATCGACATCGAGCTGGAGGACGGCGTCCTGACGATCCAGGGCGAGAAGAAGGAGGAGCAGAAGGATGAAGGCACGCAGGGCCTGCTCTACGAGCGGCGCTGGGGCTCCTTCACCCGTCGCTTCACGCTCCCGCGTGCGGTGGACGCGAACAACATCACCGCCAACTACGAGAACGGGATCCTGACGATCCGCGTCCCGAAGGCCGAGGAGGCCAAGGGCCGGAAGATCGAGATCGCCGGAAGTGGTCGGGACGTGAGCTGACCAGCTGACCGGCTGAAAGGACCGAAGCCCCCGGCGGGACAACCCGTCGGGGGCTTCGTCTTTTCTCGCCCGGGACCCCGTCCCGGCACTGCACCACCGGCTACATCCCGGAGCCCAGCTGCAGCGGCTCGATATGCATGTTGAGCATGTGGTTGATCCGGACGCCGACCTGGCCGTCGGTGTCCAGCTGGTCCGCCGGCAGCGTATGAATGGCGGTGCCGTCCACCAGGAAATGGACCCGATCACCGTCCACCTCGATGGCGATCGGGTACGCCGTCGACTCCGCGGCCCCGGGCTCCATCGTCGGCACCGCGTCGTGCGCGGTCCACCCCACCACGTTCTCGGTCTCCGACCCCATCCGGCGCTTGATCAGGTACTCGCCCGTTTGGCGCACCAGGAAGTACAGGTACTCCTGGCCCGCCCCGTCCAGGTCCTCCCCACCCACGAAGAGACCGAAGGCCTCCGCATGGGAGGCGGGATCGAACAGGTGGAGCGTCGTGCCGAAGCGGTAGCTGCCGCTGGCCTCCATCCCCGGCTGCCAGAAGACGGCGGCGCCCGCACGGCCCGTGTTCACGTGCCAGCCGGGCTCCATCACCCGGAAGTCCACCATGTCGGCGCCCGCACCCGACCGGTCGAAGCGCATCATCCAGCCGTCGGGCATCCCCTGGCTGGTGGCCATCCCCTGCTGATCGGCCATGGAATGATCGCCCGTGTCCTGGGCGTGGAGACCGGGCGCCGCCGCGAGCACGGCGAGGGCCGCGAGTGTTGCGAAGATCCGTCGCATGAACGTCCTCCTGACATCGTTTCGGGGGGAGCGGAGCAGACTTCGGTGCGGGGGCCAATCTACTACCTGTCCCCCGGTGGATGAAAGGACGCCCTGCTGTTGCCCGGCCCCGGGGATCCCGTATCTTTCGGGGCAGGCTGGCTCCCCCGGCCACTACCCTGACGGCTTCCGATGCGCCTCAGACGCTTGATCCAGGAAATCCACCGCCGATCGATCTGGCAGGTTCTGGCCGTATACCTGTTCGGCGCTTGGATCGGCTACGAGGTGGTCCTGGCGCTGGTGGAGGGCCTGGCGCTTCCGCCCTGGCTGCCGGGACTGGCCATCGTCCTCTTCGTGATCGGACTCCCCATCGTGGTCGCGACGGCGCTGGTCCAGGAGGGTGCACCCCGTCTGTCGGGCCCGGACCTCCATCTCCTGGACGACCTGGAGCTGGCGGACGACGGGGGCGGACAGGAAGAGGCGACCGGGCCGGTCGAGCGGCCCCACGGCGCACTCCACGACATACTCACGTGGCGGAAAGCGTTCCTCGGCGGGGTCCTCGCCTTCGCCCTCTGGGGCGTGGTCGCTGCGGGCTGGCTGGTGTTCGGCGGCGCGACCGGTGTGGCGGTGCCGGCCGAGTCCGTTGCGGTGGAGTCGGATCGGACCGGCATACTCCGGGTCGCGGTGGAGCCCCCGGGCGCGGTGGTGAAGCTCCGGCTCATCGATGCAGAAGGCGTCGCCGGCCCGCCGCACGGGCTGGACGGCGGATCCGCGGAGGTGGACGCCGGCGAGTACCTCATCGAGGTGGAGCATCCCGACCACAACCCGCTGACGCTGGTGGCCGAGGTCCCGACGGACTCCGTCGTAGAGGTCGACGCCAGGCTGGCCCCCGCCGGGGCGGGGACCGAGGGGATGGCGCTGGTTCCGGCCGGTCCCGCGGCCGGGTCCGGCCGGGTGGAGTCGCCGTTCCTCATCGACCGGCACGAGGTCACGAACGCGGAGTATCTTGCGTTCATGGCGGCCGGTGGGTATCGGGAGCCCGCATACTGGCCGGAGACCCTGGTCATCGACGGCGAGTCGATGGCCTGGTCGGCAGCCGTGGCGCGGCTCGTGGATGACACGGGCATCCAGGCGCCCCGGGGTTGGTCGGGGGGGATCCACCCGGAGGGCAAAGCCGCCCACCCTGTCGTGGGAGTCACATGGTACGAAGCGGTCGCCTACCTCCGGTGGGCCGGGAAGGAGCTTCCCACCATGGCCCAGTGGCGCCGGGCCGCGCTGGGTGATGACAGCCGCCTTTTCCCCTGGGGCAGCGCACAGGACGACATCGAACGGCGTGCGAACTTCAGTCTCCTGGACACCCGGCCGGTGGGCTCCTACCCGGCAGGGCTGAGCCCGTTCGGCGTGGCCGACATGGCCGGAAACGTCCGGGAATGGCTGAAAGGGGAAGACCGGGCCCGGAAGCCGGTGGTGGGGGGGTCGTGGCTCGACCCGACGTACATGTTCGAGCAGGCCGAGTCCTTCGCGCCGGGGTTCAGCAGCAACGCTATCGGGTTCCGGGGCGTCCGACGGCTCCGAACGGACTAGGAGAGCCATGCCGATTCGACGACTGCGGGATCTCTCGCTTCCGATCGCGGCCGCTCTCGGCCTGTTCGGCGGGCTGATCGACGCCGGCCCGCTCGGCGCCCAGGACACGTTGATGACACCCGCCGAGGCCGCCGCGGCCGACCCGTGGCTCGAGGACCCAGTGGACGACGCCACGTTCCGGACCTTCCTCGACTTCTACAGCTACGACGACTCGGTGCCGCTCGAGCTCCGCACGGACGGCCGAGAAGAACGGGACGGCGTGATCGTCCGGCGCATCACATACCAGAGCACGCCCGGGGAGCGGGTGCCCGCCCTGCTCTACACGTCCGCGGCAGGGCTCGAGGGCCGGCCCACCCTCATCGAGCTGCACGGCGCCACCGCCACCGGGAAGGACGAGCCGTCGTACCGGGTCCGGGCCGAGCGGCTGGTCCGCGCCGGGTTCAATGTCCTGGTCTTCGACATGCCGCTCTTCGGCGAGCGGAGCACCGACCGGCTCCGCACCTACACGAACCTCGAGAAGCATCAGAAGCTGTACAACCGGCCGGCCCTCTATCGGGACTGGGTGATCCAGGTCGCCATAGACGCCCGACGTGCCGTCGATCTGGTCATCGATCTGGGCGCGGACCCCGACAGGATCGGGCTGGCGGGATACAGCCGCGGTGGGATCCTGGCACCGATCGTCGGCGCCGTCGAGCCTCGGTTCGCGGCGGTGGCCGCGATCCTCGGCGGTCACATGGACGCGTTGGAACAGCGGCACCTCGCCCCGGCCTGCCCCGCGAACTTCATCGGCCGGATCAGCCCGCGACCCCTGCTCATGATCGGCGGCAGCTACGACTCCGACCACATCCGCGAGACATCCCTTGAACCGCTTTCCGAGCTGGCCCGGGAGCCGGTCCGGGTCGTCTGGTCGGAGGCGGGTCACATGCTGCTCCCCGAGCACGAAGAGCTCATGACCCGCTGGTTCAGGACCCAGCTCCGATGATGCAGGCCGTCCGACCCCGCCTCCGCACCGCCCTGCCGGTGATGGCACTCCTGATGTGCCTGGCGGGGCCGACCGGTGCATCCGCTCAGGAGGAGCTCCCCCCACCCGCGACAGATGAGTGGCTGACGGACCCCGTGGACCGGGAGACGTTCGAGTCGTTCCTCCAGTTCTTCCGCTACGACGCCGAGCTGCCCCTGGACGTGGAGAGCCGGGGGACGGGGCGCGAGCAGGGGCTGACCTGGGAGACCGTCGCATTCAGGAGTACGGCCGGCCAACGGGTCGTCGCCGACCTCTACCGGGCCGGCGGCGAGTGGCGGGACCGACCCTCCCTGATCCTGCTCCATGGGGGAAGCGGCGCCGGCCGCGCCGCCCCGACCACCCGCTACATGGCCGGGCTCTTCAGCCGGGCAGGATTCAACGTCCTGGCTATCGACATGCTCCACTTCGGCGACCGGGACACCGGGCTGCTGGAAACCTACTCCGAGGGAGAGAAGCATGAGCGGCTGTACAACCGGCACGCGACATACCTGGAGTGGGTCACCCAGACCGTCAAGGACGTCCGTCGGTCGGTCGATCTGCTCGTGCAACAGTTCGGCGTAGAGCCCGGTCGGGTCGGGCTCGCTGGGTTCAGTCGCGGAGCCGTGGTCGCGACCATCGTCGCCGCGGCGGATACCCGCCTGGCCGCCACGGTCATGGTCAACGGCGGACACTTCGACCGCAGGGAGACAGGCCACTCCGCGGCCGCCTGCCCCGCAAACTATATCGGCCGGATCGCGCCCCGACCCCTCCTCATGGTCAACGGCCGACACGACGGTGACATGCTGCTGGAGACCTCCGTCGCCCCGCTCTTCGCACTGGCCGGGGAGCCCAAGCGGATGATCCTCATGGATACCGGCCACCAGCGCCCCACGCCCGAAGCCCAGGCGGAGATCATCGCCTGGCTCCACGACGCCATCCCCTGACAGCGGGCGCGCTCCGCGCCCCCCTCGACCTCCGCGCCAGCCCCTGGCCGCGACGCCCGGCCTGGCTCGGATGTTGCACCCTCCGGGATAACGAATCATAATCCAATCGTGAGATTGGACGAACGTTCTTCAGTTTGGAGGCCCTATGAGACGTAGTATGTTCGCTATTGCAGCACTTGTGGCGCTGGTTGGACTGACCGCCTGCGACGGGGACTCCACCGGGATGGAGGACCCCGGGCCGTACACGCTGACCTTCGAGGGGGACGCGAGCTTCCAGGGCGCCCATGGCGGCCAGACGCTCCGTGCGGCGCTGGTGAGCGGCGGCACGGTGGAGGCCACGGCGGAGACGACGGTCTCGGCGTCGGCCGATCCGGCGTTCTCGCTGACGTTCGAGGATGCGGTGGCCGCGGACCAGAGCTACGAGATCCACTACTGGATCGACTCCAACTTTGGCGGTGGGGCCGAGGCGGTGTGCGATGGTCCGGACACGGACCATCAGTGGTCGCTGGACGTGCCTTCGGCCACGGAGGACCTGACCGTGACGGACACGCATCGTCCGACGGAGACCATGGACGTGTGCGCCACCTTCGCGGCGGACCTGACGTTCCAGGGCGATGCCAGCTTCCAGGGCCCCCACGGCGGCCAGGCCATCCAGGTCGGCGTGGTGCGGTCGAGCGACGGCACGCTGGTGGTGTCGAGCAGCGGCACGGTATCGGCCAGCGCCGACCCGTCGTTCTCGTTCGACTTCCCCGGTGCGCTCCTGAAGGGCGTGGGCTACGAGGTCCATTACTGGATCGACTCGAACTTCGGGGACGGCACCGCCGGGACGTGCGATGAGGTGGACGACGACCATCAGTGGGCGGTGGACCTCGGGTCGACGATGGAATCGACCGTGACGCATACGGAGTCCCACGACGCGGGCGCCCAGTCGGCGGTCTGCTCGACCTTCAACTGATGTTCGAGGGCGGCTCGGGGGGCGTTCGCCCCCCGTCCGTCACACCGTAGCGCCCTCCAGCGCCGAGCGGATCGTGGTGACCACCATCCCGACGCCCACCTCGTTGTGTCCGCCGCGCGGTATGATCACGTCCGCGTACCGCTTGCTGGGCTCCACGAACTCGAGGTGCATGGGTCGGACCGTGGCCATGTACTGTGACAGCACCGACTCCGGGGACCGGTCCCGCTCCTCCATGTCGCGCTGGAGCCGCCGTCCGAGGCGGACATCGGCGTCGGCATCGACGAACAGCTTCACGTCCATGAGCTCCCGCAGGCGGCTGTCCCACAGGATCAGGATCCCGTCGAGGATGATGACCGGACGCGGCTCCACGGTCTCGGTCTCGGGCCGACGCACGTGGTTCGCGAAGTCGTAGACGGGCACTTCCACGGTCCGCCCGGCGAGCAGCCCCTGCAGGTGCTCGATGAGCAGCTCGGTCTCGAGCGAGTCGGGATGGTCGTAGTTGATCTTGACCCGCTCCTCCATGGGGAGGTGGGACCCATCGCGGTAGTAGGAGTCGTGGTGGAGGACCACGACATCGTCCCGACCGATGGCGTCGACGATCCTGCGGACCACGGTGGTCTTCCCGGACCCGCTGCCACCGGCCACACCGATCAGAACGGGCGTGTCTCCGTGGGTGGCCATGGTGGCAACATGCCGGTGCCACAGGGCCGCAGCAAGCGGTTACCTTCCCTCCATGGACCACTGCCTTTTCTGCGACCGTGAGCTGGGTCCCGGGACCCGTCCGGCCTACGACCCGTGGCTGGGACGGCTCTGGCGGGTATGCCCCCACTGCCAGCGCTGGAACGTGGTCCCGCTGGAGGACCGGTGGGAGCGGCTCGAGGCGCTGGAGCGGGCCACGCGGGACAGCGGCCGGACAGTGCTGCGGACCGAGCACCTCGACCTCGTCGAGGCGGGCGGTCGTCAGGTCCTGCGAGTGGGCCGGGCGCCTCGTCCGGAGCTCGCCGGCTGGCGCTATGGCGACGTTCTGCCCGCGGTGGGCCGGCGAGGCCTCTTCGCCTGGCTCCGACGCGTGATCCTCGGCCTGCCCACGAGCCCCTTCGGCTACGGCGCCGGGTACGGTCAGCTCCTGGCCGGCACCGATACCGAGCAGAAGCGGTGGTTCGCCTCGCCGTTCCTGGACGACGCGCCCACCCTGACGGCCGCGTTCCTCCACGTCCCGCTCGCCGAGACGTGCCCCTCGTGCGGCGCGCCGCTGGCGCTGGCCCCCTGGTCGTTCCAGACGCTGCGTCTCACGGGCGGGTCCGGAGCCGACACGCCCCTCCTGCTGGCTACGTGTGGCGTCTGCCGGGACGATGTGGCCGTCCCCGTTCCCGCCGCCCGCGGCGCGCTCCGGCTCGGCCTCGGGATCGTGACCCGCAGGCTCCGTGACCGCGGTATCGTGGGGGCGGCGGCCGACGTGGTGGACCGTGCCGACGGCCCCGAAGGCCTCCTGATCGCCCTGGGCCGGGAGGCGTCGACCCTGGGCGAGCTGGACCCTGATCGCCGGCTGGCTCTCGCCATCGCCCTGGACGAGCAGTCCGAGGCCGAGCTCCTGGAAGCGGAGTGGCGGGAAGCCGAGGAGCTCGCGGCGATCATGGACCGGGACCTCACGCACGTGGAAGGCTTCGAGGAGTTCCGGCGACGGATCCTCGGGTAGGCGGCTGGCAACCCACGACGGGTCGGCTCGCAGGCCATGCTCGGGTCACGTAACGGCCGGCCCCGGGCGCCCTCATGCAACGTTTTGGCTTCCCCGCGTCACATAGGGATGTGAACAGAGAGCAGCGCAGGACGGACTCGACGGACCGGAACGACCCGGCCGAGCGGCCGGCACCGACCGACCGGGAGCTGGCGGCCCGTACCCTGGAGGGGGACGAGTTCGCGTTCCGGACCCTCTACCGCCGCCACACGCCGCGGCTGTGGCCGCTCCTGCTCCGGATGTTGGGCGGCGAGGCGGCCCGGGCCGAGGCGGAGGACGCGGTTCAGGAGACCTGGATCCGGGCGGTCCGGTCGCTGGACGGGTTCCGCTGGGACGCCGCCTTCTCCACCTGGCTCACCGGGATCGGGCTGAACTGCGCCCGGGAGCTGATCCGGAAGCGGAAGCGACGCAGCGAGACGAGCACCGACGGGCTGCTGGAGCTCCTGCCGGGCGGTCCCGCTCCGGACCCGGGGCGGCGGCTGGATCTGGAGGACGCGATCGCCGCGCTCCCCGACGGCTACCGGACCGTGCTGGTCCTCCACGACCTGGAGGGCTACACGCACCCGGAGATCAGCGACCGGCTGGGGATCGCCGTGGGCACATCACGGAGCCAGCTGCACCACGCGCGGCGCGCCGTGCGGGAGCTGCTGGAGCCGACGGGACAGGAGTCGAGCCATGGGACATGACGAGATCGAGTGGACCGAAGAGGAGCGGGAGGCGCTGGACCGGCTGCCGAGGGAGGCGGACCCGGGCCGGCTGCTCGAGGAGCGGACCGTCGCGGCGCTGAAGGAGCGGGGGCTGCTGGAAGGGGGACGACGCTCGCGGACCGACCGCATCGTGGGTCGACCGGGCCTCGGCCCGTTCCACCCGGCGTGGTGGGCCGCGGCCATCGCCGCCGGCCTGGCGCTTTTCCTGGGCGGACTGGCGCTGGGCCAGGCCCGGTCGGGGATCACGGCCGACGACCTGATGACGGCGCTCCGATCGGCGGAAACGGCCGAGCGCCCGACGCTGATCCAGCAGACCGGCTCCCTTTACGTGGACGCCCTGGCATCGCTGGCCGCGGACTCGCCCGACCGCGAGACCGTGGGCACGGGCGTGGAGGTCGGGATCACCGCCCTCTACGCCGCGGCCTACGAGCTGGCTCGACTCCACCCCGAGGATCCGAGGCTGCGGCTGGTGATCCAGGCGCTGGAGTCGCGCCCGACGAACGGAGACCCGGAGACCGATGTACACTGGTTCTAGGAGGCTGGAGATGACGCGTGAAGCGAAGTGCGACGGGTTCGACCGCCGGGCCGGCACGGCGGGCGGGCCGTTCCAGGGCGGGCTGCTGGCGGGCGTGGCGGCCGCGATGCTGATGGCCATGCCCCTCGTGGCCCAGCGGCCGTGCGACGAGAGCGCCGGGACGCTCGGGATCCAGGGACTCCGGTGCGAGGGGTGCACCTACAGCATGAGCGAGAGCGGGATCGAGGAGGCCCGGTTCCGGACCGAGCCGCAGGTGCTGGCCGTGGCCCGTGGCTTCACCCGGGGCGACCGGCTGCGGGCCGGCGACCGGATCGTAGCCGTGGACGGCGCGCTGGTCACCACGCAGGCCGGGAGCAGTCGCCTGGTGGACCTCCGATCGGGCCAGGAGATCTCGCTCCGGGTCCGACGGGAGGGCGAGACCGTGGATCTGAGGATCACCGCGGGGTCCGCGTGCGCGTTGCGCCGCGCGGTGGACGAGGGCGAGGTGCAGGTGGAGCGGGTCCGGGACCTGCCGCCGGGGTACCGACTCGCGCTGCCGCCGGCGCCGCCGGCCGCGGCGCCCATGCCGATGCCGGCCGTGCCCTCGCCGCCGGCGCCCCCGAGGCTGCCGCCGGCCGGGTACCTGGGGTTCGGGATCCGGTGCACCGACTGCGGTGTCCGGAACGACGCCTTCTACTTCTCGGCGCCGCCGGAGATCACCGACGTGGTCGAGGCCGGGCCGGCCGCCGAGGCCGGCCTCGAGGCCGGCGATGTCATCCTCCGGGTC
The DNA here is from genome assembly GCA_033722595.1 of Longimicrobiales bacterium. Taxonomy (GTDB): domain Bacteria; phylum Gemmatimonadota; class Gemmatimonadetes; order Longimicrobiales; family RSA9; genus JAWVYT01. The sequence goes on along the minus strand of JAWVYT010000019.1, from coordinate 1,418 downwards.
GACGGCCTCGAGATCACGGGTGCCGGCGCCACGCGGTTCAGCGCCATCGAGCCCGGTCAGGCGGTGGAGCTCACCGTGCGCCGTGACGGCGCCCGCCGCACCGTCACGGTGGAAGCGACGGAGCGGGATTCCGGCCCCGTGGTCATGGAGCGTGTGCGCCCGCCGGCACCTGCGCCTGCCCCCTTCGGCGACCGGGTCCGGTTCGAGGGCCGTATCGGCGACGTCCGGGTCGAGGTCCGGGGCGGCCCCGTCACCGTGACGCGGGACGAGGAGACGGATGAGCTCGTGATCCGCACCGGCCTGTCGGTGATCCGCCTGACTGCCGGCGGCGGCTGACAGGGGCGAGTCGATCCCCGGCACCCGAACAGCGGCGCGGGCGTGCCGGGGGAGCCGGGCGCTTCACCGGTCCCCCGCACCCGCCGTCCGTCGCATGTTGAATCCGGCGAGGATGCTGATGCGGGTCCCACTGCGGGACGGCACCACGGCCAGGTTGATGGGGAAGAAAATGGACTCCGAGCGTAGCGTGACACCGCCGCCCGCGACCAGCGCCGCCCCGGCCATCGTCACGTTTGGTCCCACCCCGAACTCGACGCCGCTACCGGACCGGAATCCCACGATCCAAGTCAAGCTGGGGATCACGAGGCTCTGCTCGAGCCCACCCACCAGCAAGACCCATTCGGATACGCCGGTGGCCCCGTCCTCGGAGGAGAAGAACCGGGTCTCCCATTGCCACCCGAACTGGGTCATGACGGGTGCCGGCCGGTAGTCCAGGAATTCCAGCGCCCGGTCCCGGATCCCTTCCGTCATGTAGGTAAGCCCGAATCTCGGGCCGGACAGTCTGAGGGGTCGAACCGCGTCGGCATCGTTCAGCGAGGGACTCGCCTGGGCGGGTACCTCGGCCGCCAACGAGCCAAGGAGCGCTGCTGCAGTCAGCAGTCGTCGGATCGTGACCATCTTTCCCTCCGGCGTTCGGGGTCCCGGCAGCGACCGGCACCTGCGCCGGCAGCTCCCGATCACCCTTGCGGAGGACAAGGTGGTGTTCCTGGCTCAAGCACACCTCAAGGGGACCGGCGAGTCGACCCGTGGCGATCACGCCTCGAGCGTCCCCGGGAACTGGGGCCCGCCGCCCGGCGGCTGGCGTCGCTGCCGGCCGCGGGCGTAGCGCCCCGCCTCGTTCCGGCTGATCCGCTTCTCGGCGACCAGCGCCTCCAGCACGAGCTCCCCGGCGGCAGCCCGGGCACCGGCCGAGTCACCGTCCCCGTCGAGGTCGAGCCTTTCGACCACGTCCATGAGGGCGGGCACCCCCGAAAGCCCTTCCAGCAGGGCGTCGTCCTGGGCCGTGTCCGCCAGCTGGAGCACGCCCCCGCGGTCGAAGTAGTCCTCGATCTCTTCCAGCTCCTCGTCCACGGGCAGCGTGC
>JAWVYT010000018.1:0-16963 GCA_033722595.1 Longimicrobiales bacterium | reverse complement strand
CCGGCGTGCGTCAGCCGCTGGATCGCGCACAGACGACGCCGGTTGGCCTGAACAGCCGGCGCCAGGTACAGCTCCGCCGTGCTGCCGAGCTCGTCCAGCACCAGGTACCGGGCGCCGAGCTCGGCCGCCCGCTCCAGCACGTGGGACCGGTCCCGGGTGAACGGATAGACCTCGCCGGGATCGCCGCTGTACCAGTACCACTGCCGGGGCTTCCGGGATACGACGACCGCGCCTTCCGGCAACCGGCCCTTCGACCATCGGGCGAGCTCCAGGAAGGCGCGCTCATCGGGTGCCAGACACGCCAGCGGCCCTTCGTCCGCGGCCCGCGCCCGGCACGCCGCCGCGCTGTCCCAAAGTGCCAGCGCCATCGGCGTCGAGAGCGCGAGGATGGCCAACACCCCGGCGGCGCCGACCCACCGTCGGGCCCGGGGGACCGGCAGCGTCGCGACGCCATCGGCCGCGTAGGCGAGGAGGACCGGCAGGACCGGGATCAGGAACCGGTCCGACGCCCACTGCTCCGGCCACAGGAGCAGCATCCCGGTGTAGAGCAAGGCAAAGAGCTCGACCAGCGGCCGGCTGCCCGGTCGGTCCGGGGTCGGCTGCCACAGCCGCCTCGCGAAGCCCGTGGCGGCGGCCAGGAGGAGCGTCGCGCCTCCGACCGCGCCGACCAGCCCCACACCGCCGGCCAGCGTCCGCATGAGGATGGAGAGCCCGTACCGGTCGAGATTCGCGACGATCCGCTCCAGGAGCCCCACCGCGCCCACCCGCCCCAGCGAGGGCGCGTACGGGTTCTCCAGCCAGAAGTGGGAGGTGTAGCCGGTCCCGTCCGCCCCCCGGAGCGTCCACGCGACGCCGAGAACCAGGAGGACGGCCAGCGTCATCGCGGCTGCCCGCCACCGTCGGCGGACGCCGAGCCAGGCCACGATGGCCAGGACCAGCGGGAGCCCCGCGGTCCGGATGCCCAGCGCGGCGAAGGCCAGCCCGATGCCCCAGCCGGTCCGGCCCCGCTCTAGCGCCAGGAGCGCCGCGATGGTCACGGCCCAGAACGGGATGTCGGAGAGGACCCACTGGCTCTCCCCCAGCAGCCCGGGGGCCACGGCCACGAGCGTGCCCAATGCCAGGGCCGGGACCGGCGCCACCCGGTGTCGCAGCCAGAGGTGACTGAGCCCGACGGCCGTGGCCGAGAGTCCCAGCATCATCAGCTTCAGGCCGGCCCAGCTGCGAAGTCCTGCCAGCCCGGCCACCGCCAGGATGGCCGGGAAGCCCGGCGGGTACTGGGTGTGAGGAGGTCGGGCGGGGTCCCAGAGCTCCAGGTAGCGGCCGTGCTCCACGATCGACCGGGCCAGCGCCAGGTACGCCGTGTTGTCTCCGCCGGCGTGAGGCGCCGGATGGAAGGCCAGCGCGCCCGCCACCAGGTGCAGCAGCACCACCAGCGCCGTGGCCCCGAGCGGCCGTTCGTAGAGGAGCCGCCGGGCTGTCTCCTTCATCCGCCGCCGCCCACGAGGGCCACCGCGGCCGCCTCCTGCATCAGCGGCTCCCCGCCCCAGGCGCACAGCACGTGGTCGCCGGGGACGGAGTCGGCCAGTCGGGGATGCCCGAACAGCACGACGACCGACGCGGGGACCAGGTCCACCGCCCGCCGCACCCGATCCATGGACTCCCCGCTCAGGCCCGGCCGGCCCTTGTGGCTCCGGACATCCGCGAAGACGGCCACCACCAGCGGTGTGCCCCGGGCCCGGTCCACCGGGGTCACGGCGCGGCCGGCCTTCCGGAGCGTGGCCTCGAACGCCGACCGCGACGGCGTCGGCCACGGCCCGCCCAGGTCGTCGTCTACCGTGAGGAGGTCGAAGCTCGGTGGAGCAGCCGGCGCGCCGCGGACCGGGTGAACGGTACGCGCCGCCAGCTCCAGCGACCACGCCTCGTCCGCCGTCCGGCCCACGTTGCCCGCGGGACGGAGCGACCGCCTGCCCCGCGCCCCGGCCGCGGCCCGGACCCGGCCCAATGCCTCGCTCAGACGCGATTCCGGCAGCGCGCTGCCGCGCGCGGTCTCCAGCGCGCGCGCCACCGCCGGCGGGTCCGCCGGGTAGAGGAGCGCATCGCAGCCCGCGGCCACGGCCCGGACCGCGACCCCTCCCTCATCCTCGTCCGCACCGGCCACGCCCTCCATCACCAGCGCGTCGGTGACCACGATCCCGTCGAACCCCAGCCGCTCCCGGAGCAGTCCCTGGAGGATCGGTCGCGAGAGTGTGGCCGGCACCCCGGACGGGTCCAGCGCCGGGTAGGCCACGTGGGCGGTCATCACCGCGTCCACGCCGGCCTCCATCGCCGCACGGAACGGCACGAGGTCGGCGTCGAGGACGGACGCGGAAGCGCCCACGGAGGGGAGCGTGCTGTGGGAGTCCGCTGTGGTCCGGCCGTGACCGGGGAAATGCTTCGCGCACGTCATGGCCCGGGCGCCGCACCCCTCGATCCACGCGGCCACCTGTCGGGCCACGGCCCCGGGATCCGAGCCGAACGCGCGGGTCCCGATGATGGGGTTGGCCGGCTCCACGTCCAGATCGGCCACCGGCCCGTAGACCCAGTCGACGCCCAGCGCCGCCGCCTCCCGGCCCGTGACCTCGCCCGCCCGGCGCGTGGTCCGCAGGTCGTCCAGCGCCGCCAGCGCGGCGGCCGGCGGCAGCCGGGTCGCGCCGGCGAACTGCTGACCGGCGCCCCGCTCCAGGTCGGCGGCCACGAGGATCGGGTGCGGGCTCGCCGAACGCAACATCGTCGTCAGGTCCAGCACGGCGTCGACCGGCCCGCCGAAGAGGATGTAGCCGCCCACGCCGAGCTCCGCGAGCGCCGGGAGCGTCGCGGCCGCGTCCCAGTCGCCCCGCTCGTCGTCCCACCGGACCGCCGGGAAGAGGAGGCGCGCGGCGTCGGTCATGGCGCCGTCCCCACCCGCTCCGGGCCGCCCATCGACCGGCCCTGCCCGTCCTCCCCGCCGGCCGTTCGTCCGCTGTACCCATCGGGGACGCGACCGTCCCGTCCCGGCGTGAGGCTGCCCAGCACCCGGGGGGCCGCGGCGCCGGTCGCCGATGGGAGGCTGCCGGGCCGCCCGGTGACGTGCGCCCAGGCCAGGACCGCGAACGCCACCGCCTCCTTCGCGGCCGGATCGACGGCCAGGACATCGCCCCGGAGCACGGGCCGCGGCTCCAGCTCCGCCGTGAGCCACTCCAGGAGCACGGGGTTCTCCGCGCCGCCGCCCGTCACGATCACCTCGCCGTCCTCGCCGGGGTCGGCCCATTCCCGGACTCCGCGCGCGATGGACCGCGCGACTACCGCCGTCAGCGTCGCCACCAGCGCCGCCCACGCGCCCCGGTCATCAGGCTCCAGCCGCCCGGCCAGCGCCTCCACGTACGGCCGGCCGAACCGCTCCCGGCCGGTCGACTTCGGCGGCGGCGACCGGAGCCACGGGTCGGCCAGGAGCTCCGCGGCCAGCGCATCGTCGACCCGGCCGCGGAGCGCCCACTCCCCGTTGGCGTCGTAGACCCGCTCGCCATCAGTGGCCAGCGCCATCGCCGCATCGATCACGGCGTTCCCCGGGCCGGTGTCGAAGGCGATCACCTCTGCGGCCGACTCCCGACGCGGGACCCGCGTGACGTTCGCCATCCCGCCGATGTTGACCAGCGCGCGCGGCCGATCGGCGGCGAAGAGGAGACGGTCCACCCACGGGACCAGCGGCGCGCCCTGGCCGCCGGCGGCCATGTCCCGGGCCCGGAAATCGCTCACGACCGGGATCCCCGTGCGCTCGGCGATCGTGGCGGGGTCGCCGAGCTGGAGCGTCCAGCCCCGCCCGGGCGGCCCGATCGCGTCCGGCGCCCCCCCGTCCCGGGCCCCGATCCCGTCCCCGGGCGGCGCGTGCCAGAGGGTCTGGCCGTGGGACCCGAGGACGTCCACGTCCGACGGCTCGATGCCCGCAGCCTCGCACACCGCCATCGCCGCCTCGGCGAGCCACTCGCCCAGCGCGGCATGCAGGGCCGCCACCGACGCCGCCGACCCGCCGGCCAGGACCTCCTCGATGGCCCGGCGGCGGGCCGACGTGTACGGGACCGACTCGAACGCCTCGACCCGCCAGTCCGGCGCCCGGGACGGCCCGGCATCGAGGATCTCCATCACGACCGCGTCGACGCCGTCCAGCGACGTGCCCGACATGAGACCCACCACCTTCACGAGATCCTCCGGTTGCTTGCTGGGGTCTGCGGAACCGCTCTACATTCGGCCGGTCCGAAGTTACCCGAGCCGGTGCTCCGATGCGAGAACTCCTGCGGCACGCCCGATCCTTCGCGTCCGACCTGGTCGAGCTGCGTAGAGACCTCCACGCACACCCCGAGCTGTCCTTCCACGAGGAGCGGACCGCCGCCAGGGCGGCCGACGTCATAGAGACGCTCGGCTGGGACGTGCGCCGGAGCGTCGGCGGCCACGGCGTCGTCGCCGAGCTCGGGGGGGACGGCCCCACGGTCGCCCTCCGGGCCGACATGGACGCACTCCCGATTCAGGAGACCAATGACGTCCCGTACGCGTCGACCGTCGACGGGGTCATGCACGCGTGCGGTCACGACGCCCACACCGCCATGCTCGTCGGGGCCGCCCGGCTCCTAGCCGCGGCGCACGATGACGGCGAGCTGGCCGGCAGGGTGCGCCTCCTGTTCCAGCCCGCCGAGGAGGCCGCGGACGAGGAGAACCGGAGCGGGGCCGCCCACCTGGTCGCGGCCGGCGCCATGGACGGCGTGGAGGCCGTGTTCGCGCTCCATGTGGGACCGCACCTGCCCGCCGGAAGGGTCTTCACCCGTGAGGGCGCCCTCATGGCCGGGAGCGACACCTTCACCGCGACCGTGCTGGGCCGGGCCGCCCACGCCGCCCGCCCCGACGCCGGTGTCGACGCCGTGGTCCTGGCCGCCCACGTGGTCCTGGCCGCGCAGAACGCCGTCGCCCGCCGGCTGTCGCCCGTCGAGTCCGGCGTCCTGACGATGGGCACGATCCGGGGCGGGACCGCCGAGAACGTACTGGCGGAGCGGGTCCGGATCGAGGGCACGCTCCGCTACTTCGACCCCGACGTGAGAAAGCGGCTCCGGTCGGCGCTCGAGCGGGCCCTGGCGGTGGCGGACGCCCTGGGCGGCGGCCACGAGCTCGACCTCCGGCCGGGCTACCCGCCCACCGTAAACGACCCGGCCATGACCCGGCTCGCCATGGACGCCGCCCGCTCGGTCGTGGGCGACGACGGCGTCTGGGAAGCCGCGTCGATGATGGGTGCCGAGGACTTCTCGCTCCTCCTGGCCGAGGCCCCGGGGACGCTCCTCTGGCTGGGCGCCGCGCCCGACCGGCCCAGGGAGCTGCACCAGCCGGACATGGACATCGACGAGTCGGTGCTGCCGGTCGGCTCGGCCGTGCTCGCGGCCTGCGCGCTGGACGCGCTGGTGACCGCACCGTAACGGCCGACCCGGGTCACGCTCCCAGCCAGTCCTCGATCAGCGACCGGGACAGGGCGTACGGCTCCGGGATCGTGATCTCGCCGGCCGCCAGGGCCGCTCGCAGCTCGTCCCGCGTGTACCATCGGGCGTCCACCAGCTCGTCGCCCAGGACGACCTCACCGCCCGCCGCCTCGGTCCGGAACCCCACCATCAGCGTGTGCGGGAACGGCCACGGCTGCGACGCAAAGTAGTCGACCGCCGCCACGTCGAGCCCCACCTCCTCGGCCACCTCCCGCACCACCGCCTGCTCCAGGCTCTCACCGGGCTCCACGAACCCGGCCAGCGTGCTGAACCGGCCTTCGGGCCACCGCGGCTGCCGGACCAGCAGCGCCCGCTCGCCCCGACGGACGAGCGTGATGATGGCCGGGTCGGCGCGCGGGAAATGGACCTGGCCGCAGCCCCCGGCCGTGCACACCCGCTGGTGGCCGGAGCGCCGGACCCGCGTGGGCGCACCGCAGACGCCGCAGTGCCGGGTCCGCTCGTGCCAGGCCAGGAGCCCGGCGGCGTAGAACAGCAGCCCCGCCTGCCACGGCGGGAGCCGCGTCCCCGCCCAGCGCAGGCTCGTCATCGTGCCGCCGGTCGCGGCCTCGAGCGACGACGCTTCGTGCTCCGTCACCGCCCACCCCGCGTACCGGCGCCCGTCGTGCTCTCCGAGGAAGACGAGGGCGCCCGGATCCTCGATGGCGGCCAGGTCGAGAACCACCGCTTCGTCGTCCCGGACCAGCGCGTGGTGACCCCGGACGACCACCACGCCCGCCCGCTCGTCCAGCACGCCGGCCTCGCCCCGCAGCTCCTCCCGCCGGTCCAGCCCCGGCCCTCGAATGTGTGAGACCTCCACCGCTCTTCCCCCGTGGCATCATGTGACGCGCACCGCTCACCGGCCGTGCGCAAGCTACGGCCCGCAGGGAGGTCGGTCGAGACGAGAGCGTCCGGAGCCGGATCGTCGCCGACCCCCCAACCCCCGCCCCCGGCCGCCATCCCCGAGCCGCGAGGAAGACCGGACCCGAAGCGGGGGGTTCGGGGTACCGGGTCTCCGTGACCCTGATCAAGCGGCTGTACCCGTACATCCGCCCCTACCGCTGGGGCTACCTCGCCGGACTCTCCCTGGTGGTGCTGGCCAACGGCTTCGCGATCCTGGCCCCGCGGCTCCTCGGGGAGGCCATCGATGTGATCGAGGCCGGCGACCCGTCCATGGACGTCATCGTCCGGTACGCACTCCTGATCATCGGGGTCGCCGTGCTCGGCGGCGCGGCCCGCTACGGGATGCGGGAGCTGCTGAACGGGTACAGCCGGAAGATCGAGACCGACCTGCGTCAGGACTTCTTCCAGCACCTGATGCGCCTGGACGCGTCATTCTACGGCGGCTGGCGGACCGGGGACCTGATGAGCCGGGCGACCAACGACATCCTGAGCGTGCGGATGGCCGTCGGCCCCGCCATCATGTACACGGTGAACACACTCGTGCTGGGCACGCTGGCGCTGATCTTCATGCTCAACGTGAGCCTGCTCCTCACGGGTCTCGCACTGGTGCCGATGGTGCTGCTCCCGCCCGTGACGCTCTACTTCGGGAAGCGGATCCACGAGAAGTACGAGCGGATCCAGGACCACCTGGGGACGCTGACCACCATGGTCCAGGAGAACCTGTCGGGCGCCCGCATCGTCCGGGCGTACACCCAGGAGTCGGCGCAGGAGGAGGAGTTCGGCGCCCTCAACCGGGAGTACCTGAACAAGAACATGGACCTGGTGATCTCCACCGGCGCGTTCTACCCCTCCCTCTCCCTCATGGCGGGGATGGGCATGCTGGTCGTGCTCTACGTCGGCGGCCGGCTGGTCATCGCGGGCGACGTCACCATCGGGAGCTTCGTCGCGTTCGGGTTCTACCTGACCATGATGATCTGGCCGATGATCGCGCTGGGCTGGGTGATCAACCTGTACCAGCGCGGCGCCGCCTCGCTGAACCGGATCATCGCCGTCTTCGACACGGAGCCGGCCATCGACGAGCCCCGGGAGCCGGTCGTCCTGGAGCCGGTACGCGGCGAGCTGGAGTTCCGCAGCGTCGCGTTCCGCTACCCCGGCACCGACCGACGCGTCCTCGAGGACGTCTCCTTCCGGGTCCCGGCCGGGTCGACCGTGGCGCTGGTCGGACCCACGGGCTCCGGCAAGTCGACCGTGGTCGACCTGGTGGCCCGGCTCTACGACCCCACGGAGGGCGTGGTGCTGCTGGACGGCGTGCCGCTGACCGAGCTGTCCCTCGATACGCTCCGGAACGCGATCGGGCTCGTGCCCCAGGACGCGTTCCTCTTCAGCGAGACCATCGCCGACAACATCGCCCTCGGGATCGATGGCGCCGGGGAGGCGACCATGGAGCCGGTCCGGGCCGCGTCGAGGATCGCGCAGCTCGATGAGGCCATCGCCGGATTCCCCCACGGCTTCGAGACCCGTCTCGGGGAGCGCGGGGTCAACCTGTCCGGCGGCCAGCGGCAACGGACGACCCTCGCCCGCGCCATCGCCCGCGACCCACGGATCCTGATCCTCGACGACTCGCTGAGCGCCGTCGACACACAGACGGAGCGCCGCATCCTGGCGGGGCTCCGCCACGTGATGGCGGACCGGACCGCGCTGATCGTGAGTCATCGGGTCACGGCCGTCATGGATGCCGACCAGATCCTGGTGCTCGAGGACGGCCGGATCGTGGAGCGCGGCACTCACGACGAGCTTCTGGCCGGCGGCGGCACCTACGCCCGGCTGCTCCGCCGGCAGCTGCTGGAGGAGCGGCTCGAGGGCGACGAGCCCGAGGCCGTGGCGGTGGCGACATGAGCGACCCACGTCCGACCCTCCTGCTGGTGGAGGACGACGAGCTGCTCCGGGAGTCCTTCGCGCTCCTCCTGGACGACGCGGGCTACGACGTGCTGCCCGCGGGCACGGCGTCCGACGCCGTCGAGGTCGCCCGGAAGCGCCAGCCGGACCTGGTGGTCCTGGACCTCGGGCTCCCGGACCGTCCCGGCCTGGAGGTGGTCCGCGAGATCCGGGCGGATCCCGAGCTGGGCACGACGCCCGTCATCGCGCTGACCGGACGGGTCGGAGCGGAGCAGGAGAAGGCATGCCTCGAGGCCGGCTGCGACCGGTTCCTGACCAAGCCGGTGCCCGCCCGGACGCTGCTCAGCGAGCTGGCCCGCTTCGTCGGGACCTGACGAGCTCGATCGGGACCCGGGATGCGTCGGACGCGGCCGGCGTCAGACGCCGTGCCGGTAGCCCACCATCTTGTACGCCAGCTTCGCGACCAGGAAGTCCGGGGCGTGGAGCCCCGGGACCGGGGCCAGCTCGACGATGTCCGCGGCGTGGACGGTTCGCTCCGCGAATACCCGCCGCAGGAGCTGCAGCACGGGGTACCACCGCAGCCCGCCCGGCTCCGGCGTGCCCGTGGACGGGACCAGCGATGGGTCGAACCCGTCCACATCGAAGGTGATATAGACGTCCGGGCCCAGACGCTCCACGACGTCATCGATCCAGTCCTCGGAGTCGTGGATGTCGTCGGCGTAGAAGACGTGCAGGTGGTCCCGGCTCCGCACCAGCTCCGCCTCGTCGGACGTCAGCGACCGGATCCCCACGGCCGCCAGCGAGGCCACCCGGTCGTGGACCCGGTGCATGACGGCAGCGTGGCTGTGCGGCGTGCCCTCGTACTCGGGCCGCAGGTCGGTGTGGGCGTCGATCTGCAGCACGCTCAGCTCTCGCCCCTCGTCGGCCAGCCGGTCGAGCCAGGCCAGGATCGGGGGACCCGACACGCTGTGCTCCCCGCCCAGCAGCAGGACGAACCGGTCGCCCGCGGCGTCCAGGACGCGGTCGTACGCCGCCCGGAGCTCGGCCATGGCCTCACCGGCGCCCGCGCCCGTGAGCTGGAGTTGAGGCAGCGTCGCGATCCCGGACTCCCACGGCTCGCCGTCCAGCTCCTGGTCGTAGAGCTCGATGTAGCGGGAGGCCTCGAGGATCGCGCCCGGACCCGCCGCCGTGCCGCCTCCATAGCTCGTCGTCGACTCGTACGGCACCGGCAGGACCACCGACCGCGCGGTCTCGAAATCGCTGCCCTCCTCGTCGAGCCCCAGGAAGGTGTGGGGCAGCTCCCAGGCCAGGTCCCGCAGCGATTCGGGTACGCTCATGACCCTCCCATCCGCTGACTCCGAGACGTCGAGGCCGCGGCGACCCGGGACGCCGTCATCCCGCCGGTTCGGCACGGCGGCCCGTCACGATCGTCAGCCGCAGAAGACGGCGCTGGCCACCGTCGTCACCCACTGGCCGTCCTCCGGCCCCGTGGCCGCCGCCGCGAAGTTCTGGGTGTTCACGATCTTCCCGCCCAGCTTCCACTGCTCCTTTCGGGCGTCCCACGCCTCGTTCGGATCGAAGTCCTCACCCAGCACCGTGGCCAGCATGGACGCCGCCAGGTCCTCGGCGTAGTCGCCCGCCTTCTCGGCCGTCTGGCCGTTGGTGTGGACCTCCGAGATGTAGCCGTAGTGATCCCGGTCCTTCGGCCGCGCCAGCCCGATGGACGACGCGATCCGGCGACCCGGCTCGTTCGTGGCCATCTCCGCCAGCACGCAGAACAGGATCTGGCCGGGGCGCAGGAGCTCGATCCCCCGCTCCCGTTCGATGATCTCGCAGCGCGGCGGCAAGATGCTGGAGACCCGGACGAGGTTGTACCGGGCGATGCCCGCATCGCGGAGCGCCTCCTCGAAGCTCGTGAGCTTCTCCTTCGCGACCCCGACGCCCGTAGTCATGAACGCCTTGGACGGTACGAACTGCTGTGTGTGGAGTGGTGACATGTCTCGTGGGGATCCGTGTGCGCGTTCGGCGATGCTGCCGGCAAGTTAGCGCGGGGTCCTGCGTATGCAAGAAGCGGACACCCGCTGGCGGGCCCGCTTCCCGGACCCGTACGTTTCCAGCCGAGCACTCACAACCCACCGGATCGGCATGACAGAGTCAGACCCGACGGCCAGAGCCAGACCTCCACGAGGGCTCCTCGCGGCCCTGGCCCTCGTCGTCCTCGGGGTGCCCTTCCTGGGCGCAGAGATCTACACCCGCGTGCGCCACGACCCCATCGATCTGTGGGCGCTCACCGGGCGGGCGGCAGGCGCCAACCCCATGGCGGACTGGGCCGTCGTCGACGCGTTCGCGGCGTTCCGGGCGGTCCCGGGACGCTACGGCCCGGGCAAGACCGTGAACCGGCACGGGTTCATCTCCACGCCCGAGCTCGACGTGGAGAAGCCGGAGGACGTCCTCCGGATCGTGTTCCTCGGTGCGTCCTCCACCGCGGGGACCGGCCACGACCTGGCGGACGAGGAGACCTGGCCCTGGAAGACCGTGGAGCTGCTGCGCGACCGGGCGCCGCCCGGGACCCGGATCGAATTCATCAACGGCGCCCTCGGCGGGTACACGACCTTCGAATCCTACGGCCGGCTCTGGAGCCGGATCCGGTTCTTCGAGCCCGACATCATCGTGGTCGACCACGGCTGGAACGAGATGTACTACTTCGACCGGGTCGATTCCATCCACGAGTGGCGCGTCCGGCCCGACGGCTCGTGGAGCATCGAGACCACGGCCGAGCCCGTCGCCTGGCACCGGCCCCTGCCCATCGACCACCTCGCCCGACACTCCCAGCTGTTGACCCGGCTCCGACTGCTCCACCTGCCCACCCCGAACAGCGGGGAGGTGGCGCCGACGGACACCCTCCGATCCGGGTACGACCACCGCGGGATCGAGGTCTTCCGGTCCAACCTCCGGCTGCTGCGCGAGACGGCACGGGCCCTCGGCGTCGAGCTCTTCGTGGTCAAGCAGCCCACGCTCATCGTGCCCGGGCTCCCGGAGAAGGACCGCGATCGGGCAAGGTACGAGTACCACGGCTTCGACCACGCCACGCACGTCGAGGCGTACCGCGCCCTCTACGAGGGGATCGACCGGGAGATCGCCGCTGGAAACGTCATCGACGCCACGCCCATGTCCGGCGACCCGGACGCCTTCTTCGATCACGTCCACCCGACCCCCGCCGGCGCCCGGCGCCTCGCGGGGATCGTGGCCGACGCCCTGACCCCCATGATCGCCGGGCCTTCGAACTGAGCCGGGTGCACGGGCCACGGACAAACAGAAACGGGCCCGCCGCATGGACGGGCCCGAGCTTCCGCATGGGGGACGATCGCGCCCGGATCGGCGCGGCGAGCATCCCCGGTCAGACCGTCTCGATGGGACAGGTCAGCCCCTGCCACTCCACCTCGTGGCCCGCCGCCTGGCAGCTGGCGCACAGACCGAAGATCTCCAGCCGATACCGTGAAGGCGCGAACCCCTCCTCACGCGCGATCCGGTCCTGGATCCGCTTCAGCTCCGATTCCTGGATCTCCGTGACCTTTCCGCACTCCTCGCAGATCATGTGCCCGTGCACGGGCTGCTGACCGAACAGGTGCTCGTAGCGCTTGAACCCCTCCCCGAAATCACGCTCCGCGACCAGCCCGCTCTTCACCAGCATCTCCAGCGTGCGATAGACCGTGGCCTTCCCCGTCTTCTCACCCCGCTCCCGGAGCTGCGCCTCGATCTCCTCCACCGACAGGTGCTCCTCGGAGTCGAACACCACCTCCGCCACCGCCTCACGCTGCTGCGTGACCGGCAGACCCTGCTCCCGCAGATACCGTCGGAAGAGATGAACGTAGCTCATGGCGTCTCACACGCTGGGGTCACTGTCAACAATGATTATTGATAAATAATCCACCGCCCGATCGCAATCCGTGTCGGCCGCCGGGTCGCCGGACGGGACGCGACCGGCAGTCTGTCCTACCCCCTGCACCGCGACAGGTGCCTCCACCCGACGGGATCGCACCGGAGCCCGGGCCCGGCCGGGCGGGCTGCGGCGCGGCCATTGGGGAGGGGGCTGCTCGCACCGGTCCCGTTACCGTAGCCGCCGGTTCCGCTGCCGCTCATCCAGGTACGCTTCGGCGAGCTCGTGTAGGGTCGCGTCCCAACGGCTCTCCTCGCCCTCGATCCGGGCCGAGCGCGGGGCATCGGCGGGGCCCTCCTTGATGCGCTCCACGACCTCTTCCACGAGTCGACCCACGCGGTCCGAGGGCGCCGTCCCGTACTCGTCCACCACCAGCCGGTGCTCCTCTGCGTCGTCGAGGGCCGTGTAGTGTGCGGCGTACACGCGGCGTCGGTCGTCGTCCGCCACGGGGAACGCGGCCACGACCACCACGGCGGTCTCGCCCGCCTCGATGCGCCGGGGCGGGAAGACCCAGACCCGGTCGATCCGCTCCACCGTGATCTCTTCGGCCAGGTCCCGGAGTAGCGCGAACAGCGGGGCGTCCGGCAGGTCGTCGCCCTTCTGCCCGGCCTCACCGTCCTCGCCCTCCGGCTCGGCGGGTGATGCGAACGGGTCGTACGGCTCCGGCTCCTTCGTCTCCTGGACGTCCTCCGCATCGGTCTCCCGGTGCTCGGAGAGGAGGCGCTCGAGACGATCGCCCACGTCGTCGGATCTCTGGCTCATGCCTCGACCTCCCCGTCCCGGGCTGCGACGGCGCTCCGCACAGCGTCGAGCACCCGGGGCACGACGTCGTCGGGCGGTGCTCCAACCAGCGCTCCAGCCGCCTTCACGTGGCCGCCACCGCCGAACTGCCGAGCGATCCGGTTCACGTCCACCTCGCCGTTGGAGCGCAGCGACACCTTGGTGGCCCCGTCCTGGGTCTGGCGGAAGATCACGGCCACCTCGGTGCCCTTCACGTTCCGCGCGTAGCCCAGCAACCCGTCCAGATCGTCCGCGGTGGCCCCCATCTCGTGGGTCACCTCCGTCGGCACCCGGACCCAGGTGATGGGCAGATCCGGATCCGTCTCGATCCCCTCGAGCGCCGCCCGGAGCATCCGGATCCGGTCCATGGAGATGGTCGCGTGCAGCCGGCGGTATACGGCCTCGGGGTCGATCCCGCGGCGGATCAGGTCGGCCGCGATGGCGTGGGTACGCGGCGTGGTGTTCGAGAACCGGAACGACCCCGTGTCGGTCTCGATGGCGGCGTACACCCCCTGCACCATGCTCTCGTTCCACTCCTCCTCGCCGGCGACGGCGAAGAGGTCGAAGACCAGCTCGCCCGTGGCGCACGCCGATGGGTCCCGCACCCCGGGGCCCGGGATCCCGTCATCCGAGGGCGGGTGGTGGTCGAGCACGGCCACGGCGTCTTCCCGGATCAGCTTGGCGACGCGTCCGATCCGGCCGGGCTCGCCGGTGTCCACGACCAGGAGCAGGTCGGCTTCCCGGACCCGCCCGTCCATCGCGGCGCCGGGGTCCGGGACCTCGGCCCCGTCCGGGAGCATGTACCGGAAATCGTCGGGGAACGGTGTCGGGTTGGCGATGGTGACCGCGGTCCCGCGCGCCTGGAGCCAGCCGGCGAGGGCCGCCTCGGACCCCGCGCCATCGCCGTCCGCGTTGACGTGGGTCGTGAGGGCGACGTGCGCCGCCTCCCGGAGGCGGCCGAGGAGCGCTTCCAGGGGCGTGCGTCTATGGTCCGGTACCGCGAGCAGGTCGATCATGGAGTTCGTCACGCCCGCAACTGTATCGGGAGTGGTCGGCTGCCGGCAACCCTTGACGGCCGCCGGGTCCCGGCCCGCATCGGCCGGGGGCGGCCACGGCTCAGGGCCAGAGCTTGGCCAGCGTGCTCGCCACGTGGACCAGCCGGGAGGCCTCCGTGCCGTGGATCGTGCCCCGGTGCAGCGCTGCCCGGAACGACGATGGCTCGTTGTTGAACGCCGGCACCTGGACCCATGCGTTCCCGACTTCGCCCAGGGTGTGGGCGTCGGAGCCCGCCCCCAGTGGCAGGCCTCTGGCGCGGGCCCACGCCTGTGCCCGGTCGTTGAGCGCGGCGTCGTGGATCCGGGCGTTGAAGCCTTCCACGATGTCCACCAGGTCCTCGATCTCCGGCAGGATGCGGCCCCCACCCCCCTTCCCGCCGGCGAACGGGTGGGGCACGTACACCAGGCCGCCCTGCTCGCGGATCAGTGTGCACGTCTCCCGGGCGGGCGTGCCCTTGGGGATCCATTCCCGGACGTAGAGCCCGATAATGTCCACGCCCTCGGCCGTCCGGATCTCCTCGCCGGGGATGACGCGGTCGGGGTACCGCTCCGCCAGGTCCAGCGCCGCCCGGACCTCGTCGTGGTCGGTGATGCACACGCGGTGCAGCCCCCTGGCCTCGGCGCGCTCCAGGACCGTCTCCGGATCGCTCAGGCAGTCGTACGAGCTCCGGGTGTGGATGTGCATGTCCACGCGCAGCCACCCTGCCCCGGGCTCCGTTCGGGCGCCGGCCCGGCGACGGATCTCCGCCCACGCGCGCAGCGCGGCGGCCCGCAGCTCGTCCAGGGACCCGTCGTTGTCGATGACCAGGTCCGCGCGTCCCCGCTTCACCGACGCCGCCATCTGGGCGTTGATCATGTCCCGCGCCTCGACCGGCGAGAGCCCACGGTCCCGGACCAGCCGCTCCGCCCGGACCTCCCTGGGCGCGTCCACCAGGACGATCATGTCGAACTCGTCCTCGAGCCCTACCTCGAACAGAAGCGGGATATCGTGGACGACGATGTCGACGCCCTGCTCCCGGAGCCTCGCCTCCTCCCGCTCCCGCAGCCGGGCGACCTCCGGGTGGATGATCGATTCGAGCCGCTCCCGGGCCTCCGGGTCGGAGAATACCCGCCGGCGCATGGCGTCCCGATCCAGGGCGTCCCCGTCCATGACCTCGTCCCCGAACGTCTCGCGCACCGCCTCGAGCCCCGGTGATCCGGGCTCGACGGCCTCGCGGGCGAGAACGTCGGCATCGATGACGTGGGCGCCGGCCTCGGCCCAGACCCGGCCGACCGACGATTTTCCGCTGGCCACGTTCCCCGTGAGCCCGACCCGGAACACGGGGGGTCAGCGCCTGGGCATGTAGGCCGGAGCGCCGAACCGAAGCCTCTCCACGATGTCGTCCTCGGTGTCGAACTCGTGGTCGGGACCGGCCGAGACGATGAACATGCTGTCCTGCTGAGGGACCATGATGTACGGCGTGCCCCAGCCGTCCAACCCATCCTCGCCCTCCAGCTCCCGCTGCATGAACTGCCGGAACTCGTCGGGCTCGGGCCGCACGAAGCCGGCGTTCCGGTCGCGGATCAGCTCCCGGACCGCCTCGCCCATCTCCGACTGCGTCTTCAGACGCCGGTACGGGTTCAGCATCGGCGACAGCGGTCCCTCCAGCAGCCAGTGCATGGTCTCGCCCATCCGCTCCAGGTAGGGGTCCGCCCGGACCCGCAGCGGCGGGATGGTGAGGATGGCGAGGCCGAGAACGAGCACACCCAGGAATATTCGCTTGATCATGATCGCGCCCCGTGCTTCCGACCGCGGTACACCCGGTTCGCCCACCGCACGTACCGGCTCAGCTCATCGACGGTCGGCGCCCTGTCGGCATCCCCGTAGGCCGTATGCATCCGCCACTCCACGTACTCGCGCGGCGGCAGCGGCAGGAACGGCGGTTTCCGCCACCAGCCCCGGGCTCGGAACCTCCACGCGGCACGGAGGAGGGAGATCAGCAGACGGGGCCGCCGGACGGCCCGTACCGCGATCCCCAGCACACTTCTCGAGTCGGACATGGCGAGTCGTCGGTCTGTCGGCCCAGTTTCGCGGACGCTCCAAAGATACCCCATGCAGGGGGAAGGTGCGAGGATGCGGTATCGGTCCGTCGGTAGCGTGCCCGGCGCGATTTCTTGTACCTTATCGGGCCCGTACCCTCAACCCGGATGCACATGGCGACGAAGGAATCCGAGACGACCGAACAGGACACCGACGTGCAGGAGGGCGGCGGCCGTGCGGGTGACCTGGACCTGGACACGCTCCTGGGCTTCTACCGGACGATGTTCACCGCCCGGCGCACGGACGACAAGGAGATCGGGCTCAAGCGCCAGAACAAGATCTTCTTCCAGATCTCGGGTGCAGGTCACGAAGCGATCCAGGTGGCCGTGGCCCACCACCTCCGGCCCAGCAGCGACTGGTTCTACCTGTACTACCGCGACCGGGCGCTGAGCCAGGCGCTCGGGATGACCCCCTACGACCACCTGCTCCAGGCGGTCGCGGCCGAGAGCGATCCGGCCAGCGGCGGGCGGCAGATGCCGTCGCACTGGGGGCGTCGGGACCTCCGGATCATGAGTACCTCATCGCCGACGGGGACCCAGTTCCTCCAGGCCGTGGGGACCGCCGAGGCCGGCTACCGGGCCCGGCTCGTCGACGAGATCCGGGAGCAGATCGAGGCGTTCGAGGACGATGAAGTGGTCCTGGTCACGACGGGCGAGGGCCAGACCTCGGAGGGCGAGTTCTGGGAGGCGCTGAACACCGCGTCGAACCTGAAGCTGCCGGTCGTCTTCCTGGTGGAGGACAACGGCTACGCGATCTCCGTCCCTGCCGAGGTCGGGATCGCCGG
>JAWVYT010000017.1:0-17065 GCA_033722595.1 Longimicrobiales bacterium | reverse complement strand
CCCACCACAGCTGGCGGCTGATGCACCAGTCCCGGATGTTCTCGAGCCAGTTCTCGTAGACCGTCTTCCAGTGCTCGGGCGTGAACGACAGCGTCCCGTCCCGGCTCGCTTCCAGCGCCGGCTGGGCCAAGGGCTCCATCTTCACGAACCACTGCTCGCTGAGCCGGGGCTCCACCACCGTATCGCACCGGTAGCACCGGGGCACCGAGTGCTCGTACTCCTCGATCCCCTCGAGCAGGCCCTCGGCCTCGAAGGCGTCGACCACGGCCTGGCGGGCGTCGAACCGGTCCATCCCCCGGAACGGCTCCGGCGCCTGATCGCTGATCAGGCCCGTGTCCGTCATGATGTCGATGCTCGGCAGCCCGTGACGGCGGCCGATCTCGAAGTCGTTCGGGTCGTGGGCCGGCGTCACCTTGACCGCGCCCGTACCGAACTCGGGGTCCACCCAGTCGTCCTGGATCACCGGGATCGTCCGGCCGGTCAACGGCAGGTCCACCGTGAGCCCCGCCAGGCCGGCGAACCGCTCGTCCTCCGGGTGGATCGCCACCGCCGTGTCGCCGAGCATGGTCTCCGGCCGGGTCGTGGCGACCACCAGGTACGGCCGGCCATCGGGGAGCGTCGGCAGGTCCGCGTCGTCGCCGCCGACCACCGGATAGCGGAGGTGCCACAGCCTGCCGTGCGTCGTCTCCGGCTCCGCCTCCTCGTTGGACAGCGCCGTCAGGCACCGGGGGCACCAGTTGATGATGTAGAGCCCCCGGTAGACCAGCCCCTTCTCGTACAGCCGGACGAACACCTCCCGGACGGCCCGCGAGAGGTCCGGATCCAGCGTGAAGTGCTCGCGGCCGAGGTCGAACGAGCAGCCCGTGGCCTTCAGCTGCTCGATGATCCGGGGGCGCGTCTCCTTCACCCACTCCCAGACCCGCTCCTCGAACGCTTCGCGGCCCAGGTCCTGTCGGGTCAGCCCCTCCTCCGCGAGCTGACGCTCCACCACGTTCTGGGTCGCGATCCCGGCGTGGTCGGTGCCCGGGATCCACAGCGCTTCCCGCCCCTGCATCCGACGCCACCGGATCAGCAGGTCCTGCAGCGTGTTGTTCAGCCCGTGGCCCATGTGGAGCACCGACGTCACGTTGGGCGGCGGGATGACGATGACGTACGGGTCCCGCTCCCCCTCCAGCACGACGTCGGCCGACGCGCCGAAGTAGCCCTTCTCCAGCCATTCCTCGTACAGCGGCTCCTCGATGGCCGCCGGATCGTATGTCTTCGAGAGCGGTTCAGTCATAGTCGCGTAGGTTATGCGAAGAACGGTCCGACCGCCACCAACCGGACCGCCCGATCGCGCCCTGGGCCGGGGGCTAGCGCTCCGGCTCCTCCTCCACCTCCAGGTTCCGGACCTCGAGCTCCCGCTCCACCAGCTTCTGACGGTCGCTGGGCCGGTCCGGGTCCGTATCGGGCGACTGCCGACGGGTGCCCATCCCCACCCCCATGCCGGTGTGCCGGATCGGGTCGTCCGCGTGCCGCGCGGCCGCCTCCTCCAGCCGGGCCTCCTCGCCGTCCAGCACGATCCGGTTCACCACCGTGTGGATCCCCTCCGTGCTGTGGGCCATGGCCACCGCGCGCTCCCGCTGGTCCGGGCGCTCCACCGCTCCCGTGATCTCGATCACGCCGTGGCTGATCCGGTTCACGGCCAGGTCGAACGCAGCCAGCTCGATGTCCTCACGGTAGGCCCGGGCGACGGCCAGCGCACCGTCGCCCTCCACGGCCGCAGCCGGGGCCGTCTCCTCCCCCGTGCGCCGCCGCCAGAGCCAGAGGCCGGCCGCCGCTCCGGCCGCGGCCGCCAGGATCCAGAGTGTCCGATCGACCTTCGATGCCATGGTCCAGCTCCCGTCGCGTTCAGGTTCGCGGGCACCGGTCGAGGCTGCAATTCGTGCACCACGACGGGCGCCCGCAGGCGGCATCAGCCGCCGTTCTCGGCCTCCTCCGCCGGCTCCGCCTCCTCCGCCTCCATCCGCTCGGTCCGCTCCCGATCCCGCCGCTCCCGGATCGCTTTCACCCGCTCCTCGAAGCTCTCCAGGATCCGGGCCCGCTCGAGGTCGCGCTCCAGCCCGTACCACCGCTGCTGATCCAGATCGGCCTCCACGTCCAGCGGGATCCAGATGGGCAGCGGCAGCGAGACCTTCCCCAGGTGGATCTGCCCCGGGCTGATCCCCCAGCGCCCACCGCTGGCGTCCTCGACCGTCCAGTCCCGGGCCCGCACCGCCGCCTCGGCGGCCGCCAGCGCGGAATCGCTCATCAGCTCGATGGCGGCCCCGACCCGCGCCTCCACGTCGTCCAGCGTGGGCTCCAGCGGCAGGATGACCATGGGCTCCCAGAGCCGGGGGTCCACCACTCTCGGCGCCAGCCGATCCGCCGCGCTCAGCGTGTCGGCCGGCCCGGCGGGCTCCGCCCGGGCCACCTCGGCGGCGGCCTCCGGCTCTGCCTCCCGCTCCCGCTCCGGCTCCTCGGGCTCTTCCGGCGGGCGGGGCCGGTCGGCCGCCGGCTCTGCGGCGATCTCGATAGCCCGCATCCCGGCCGGCGGCTCCGCCATGATCGCATCCGGCGCCCGCGCGGGCTCCGGGTCCGGCTCCAGCCACCCGCCGGCCAGCCCGAGGACGATGAGATGGATCGCGGCAGAGACCAGCAGCCCGACGTACAGAACGCGCCGCTCCCGGGCCCGTCGCTCGGGCAGGGGACGGCGCTCGGGTCCCGAGGACTGGGTGGCTGGCCGCTCTCTCATCCCGTGCTGATAACCCGTCGGCGGGGCTCCGTTCCGGGGACGCTGGGGCTCGCGCCGGGCGTGGGCAGCGCCGTTGCCGGGCCCTAGCCCTGGCTTCGGGCCACGCGCCCGAGCCGCGCCGCCGCCTCCACGAGGCGATCCTCGGCCGTGGTCAGGGCGATCCGGAAGAATCCTTCACCGCCTGCGCCCAGCGCCCCGCCGGGCAGGACCACGACGCCCTCCTCTTCGAGTGCCCGTCGTGCGAACGACTCGGACGGCTCGTCCCCGGGGACGGGGATCCAGAGGTACAGCGTGGCCCGGGGCGGCCGCACGTCGAAGCCCGCGCGCCGGAGCGCCGATGCGGCGGCGTCACGCCGGCGGCGGAACGTCGCCACGTTCTCCGGCACCCACGCGCCGTGCGCCGCCACGGCGGCACGGGCTCCCTCCTGCACCGCCATGAAGTGGCCGGTGTCGATGAACGTCTTGACCCGCTTCAGCGCCGCGATGATCGGCGCGCACCCCACGGCCCAGCCGACGCGCCAGCCGGTCATGTTGTACGTCTTCGAGAAGGAGTGGAACTCGACGGCCACGTCCCGGGCGCCGTCGATCTCCAGGATACTGGGCGGGCGGTAGCCGTCGAAGGCGATCTCGCTGTACGCGTTGTCGAAACAGAGCACGGCGTTCCGACGCCGGCACCACGCCACGGCCTCCTCCAGGTAGTCCCGGGGCGCCACCGCGGCCGTAGGGTTGTTCGGATAGTTCAGGTAGACGATCCGCGTGCGTGCCGCCACGTCCTCCGGGATCTCGTCGAACGGGATCAGGAACCCGTGCTCCGGTCGGAGCGGGACCAGGTGCGGCTCGCCGCCGGCCAGCAGCGTGCCCCCGCGGTACGGGTGGTACCCCGGGTCCGGGACCACGGTGGCGTCGCCGGGGCCCACGAAGCACAGCGCCAGGTGCGCGATCCCCTCCTTCGACCCCAGGAGCGGCAGCAGCTCTTCTGCGGGGTCCACGGCCACCCCGAACCGGTCCCGCATCCACCCCGCCAGCGCCTCGCGCAGCGGCACGTGGCCGAGCTGGAACCCGTACCGCCCCAGGGCCGGGTCGTCGGCCGCGGCCTTCAGCGCCGCCACGGCCTGGGGCGGCGGCGCCAGATCCGCGTCCCCGGCGCCGAGGTCGATGATGTCGACCCCCTCCGCCTCCAGCTGCCGCCGGAGCCGCGGCACATCGGCCAGCGGGTACGGCGGGAAGTCGTCGAATCGAGGATGGACGTCGGGCATGGCTGCGCGGTGCGGGTCGGTAGGGGTCGCGGGTGTCGGCGATGCCGGAATCGAACCATTGCGGAACGGGCGGGCAAGTCGGACATTTCGGGCGTGCGGCCCCCTGTCCGCTCTCGCTCCGGCGCGCCGCGTTCCGTACACCCTCGAACGGGACGGCACCATGGCTCGATCCGGACTCTGGCTTCCGGCCGCGGCGCTCACCGTGGCTTTCTCGCTCCTCGCCGCGTGCGATGGCGCACCTCCCGAGCCCGTGGTCGTGCGCGACTCGGCCGGGATCACGGTCACCCGGTCCGCTCGGCCCGCCTGGACGGACGACAGCGCCTGGCGGATCGGCCCGGATCCCGAGCTGGTGGTCGGCGGGCTGGCCGGTCAGCGTCCGTACGAGTTCACGACCCCCGGCGACGCCCGGCTGCTCGCCGACGGACGCCTCCTGGTCACCCACTGCAGCAACCCGCCCGAGCTGCGACTCTACGGCGACGATGGCGGGTTCCTGCGCACCCTCGCGGGACCTGGCATAGGGCCCGGGCAGTGCAACTTCATCCTCCACAGCTGGCTCGCCGGCGACACGGCCCTCCTCTACGACCCGTCGCTCGCCCGGATCACGTACCTCCCGCTGGAGGGCGGCGACCCGCGCGTGCTCGACCTGGACGCCGCAGGGCTCGCCGACGTGGAGGACGCGGCGCCCCTCTGGATCTCGCGCCTCGCCGACGGCTCGCTGCTGGGTCGACCCAACGACCCCGACCCCGTCGCCGACGGCCGCCATCGCGTGCCGTTCCCCTACGTGCGGCTGGACCCGTCGCGCATGGCGCTGGACACGGTGGTCCTGGCCGCCGGGACCGAGCACGTGGTCGAAGGGCTCGGGACGCCCGCCGCGGACGTCCGGAGCGTGCTGTTCAGCCCGTTCACTCACGCCCGGGCGCACGGCGAGAACGTCTACCTGGCGGACAGCGAGTCCTTCTGGATCGAGGAGGTCCGGGCCGACGGCACGCTGATCCGGCGGTTCGGCCGGGCCTGGAAGCCGGTCCCGATCGGGCGCCGGTTCCGGAGCGACTACCGGGAGCGGCGGGTCGACGCGGCGCCGGGTAGCCGGCGGGCGGCCGTTCGCCGGGAGATGGCGCGGGCCGTCTTCGCCGACCACTTCCCGGCCCACGACGGCGAGATGCTCGTCGACCCGGGTGACCACCTCTGGGTCGGCCATGTCCTGACGCCGGAGAGCCCCGGCCGGACCTGGACCGTGTTCGCGCCCGACGGCCGCTGGCTCGGCGACGTCACGGCGCCCATCGCGCTCCGGATCACCGACATCGGGGCCGACTACGTCCTGGGGGTGTGGCGCGAGCCGGACGGGACTCAGACGATCCGCCGGCTGCCGCTCATCAAGCCGGGCGACGGACCGGGGCTCAGGCGCCGGCCGCCACCCGGTTCGTGACGGTCGAGACCGGCACCCCCGCGACCCGGACCTCGACCGTCACGCGGCACCCTGCCGGGAGCGGGCCGACGCCCTCGGGCGTGCCCGTCGCGATGAGGTCGCCGGGCTCCAGCGTCATGACCCCGCTGATGTACGCGATCAGCGCGGGGATCGGGAACGCCATGTCCCGGGCGTGGCCGTGCTGCCGGAGCTGGCCGTCCACGCTGCACGTGACCTCGAGGGCGTCCCAGTCCACGCCCTCGGCCGCGACGACCGGCCCGACCGGACAGAACGTGTCGAACCCCTTCGCACGGGTCCACTGCCCGTCGCGACGCTGGAGGTCCCGGGCCGTGACATCGTTCAGCGCCGCGAGTCCGGCCACGTGCGCCAGCGCGTCACCCTCCGCCACGTGCCGACACGTCGCCCCGATGACGACCGCGATCTCGGCCTCGTGCTCTACCCGGTCCGATTCCGGCGGCCGCACGATCACGGCGCCGTCCGCGATCAGCGCGGAGGGCGGCTTGAGGAAGAGGAGCGGTTCCTCCGGCACGGAGTTGCCCAGCTCCTCCGCGTGCTTCACGTAGTTGCGTCCCACGCACACGATCTTCGTGGGCCGCGGCAGCGCCAGCGCCGTCATTCCCTGTCCCCCAGGACCATGGCCGTGTCCGGAGTCCGTGCCGCCGCGGATGCCCCGTCCGGCGGCGCCGAGTAGAACGCCCGCAGCTCCTCCCTGAGCCCGGGCCACGGGCCCGTCCGGACCGGCGCCGGCGGCAGCGTGTCCAGGAAGTAGCGGCCGTAGCTCTTCTCCAGCACCCGGCGGTCCAGGAGGACCACCGCGCCCCGGTCCGCGGTGGACCGGATCAGCCGCCCGAACCCCTGCTTCAGCCGCAGCGCGGCGTGGGGCAGCATGTACTGGAAGAAGCCGTTGCCGCCGTCGGTCTCGAGCGCCTCCATCCGCGCGGCCGTGAGCGGTTCGCTGGGCACCCGGAACGGCAGCTTCGCGATCACGAGCCCGCGGAGCGGGTCGCCGGGCACGTCGACCCCCTCCCAGAACGACGCCACGCCCAGCAGGATCCCCCGACCGCTCTCCGTGAACCGCCGCACCAGCGCCCCACGGGGGGACTCGCCCTGAACGAACAGCGGCCACCTCCGGTCCACGCCCCGGTCCCGCAGTGTCCCGGCCACGCTCCGCAGCGACCGGTAGGACGTGAAGAGCCCGAAGATCCCGCCGTCGGACGCCGCCGCCAGGTCGGCGATGGCGCCGGCGGTCGCGTCGTCGTGCGCCCGGCCGAGCCCGGGCGCGTCCGTCGGGATGGCCACCACCGTCTGCTCCCGGAAGTCGAACGGGCTCGGGTACGCCTGCTCCCGGACCCGGACCTCGCGGTCGAGGCCCAGCCGACCCGCCAGGAACGCGAAGCCGTCCCGGGTGCTCAAGGTGGCCGACGTGAGCACCGCCGTGTCGGCGGGCTCCCAGAGCGCCTCCCGCAGCACCTGGCCGAGCTCGATCGGCGCCGCGCACGCCACGATGTTCGGCTCCTTCGTCCGCCCGCCGCCACGGCGCTCCAGCCACCGGACGAGTGCCATGGCGTCATCACCGGGGACCAGCGCCCGACGCAGCCCGTCGGCCTGGGCCTGGACCCGGCCCGAGAGGGCGCTGACCTCCACCAGCTGCTCCTCCAGCTTCTCCGTGGCCTGACGGTCCGCCAGAATCGATTCCCGGACGCCGTCCAGGCCCCGGGCCACCCGCTCCAGCACGATCAGCAGGTCCTCCAGCGCCGGTGACACCGACGCCTCCCACGCCGGCTCCCGGTCGAACCCGTCACCGAGCCGGAGCACGCCGTCCCGGCTCCGGGTCACCACTGACTCCAGCCGGTTGAACAGCTCCGCCGCCCGCTGCTTCGCGTTCGACACGTCGGGCCGGAGCTCCCGCTCGATCCGCTTCAGCGACTCCTGACGCGCCCGGCCGGCGTCGAGCAGCAGGAGCCGCTCCTCCACGGCCTTGAGCACGCCCCTGCCCCGACGATCCAGCCGCGACAGGAGGCGGAGCAGCCCGCGCCGGGAGACGGAGACGCCGAGGTGGCTGGTCGCCGCGTCCTCCAGGTTATGCGCCTCGTCCAGCACCACCCGGCGGTACGGCGGCAGCACCGCCGGGGCCGTGTAGTTCCCCGTGGCGCGACGGACCGCCAGGTCGCTGAACAGCAGGTGGTGGTTCACCACGAGGACGTCCGCGCCCGCGGCCTGCCGGCGGGCGTTCTGGTAGAAGCAGTCCTCGAAATGGGGGCAGCGCGTTCGGATGCACACATCGCTGTCGCTCTCCACCTCGTCCCAGACCTCGGAGCTCGGCTCGAACGGCAGGTCCTGCAGCGATCCGTCCTCTGTGGACTCCAGCCACTCGCCCAGCGCCGCCAGCTCCCGGGCCTGGGCGCCCTCGACCAGCGCCAGACCCGTGTCCATGGCGAGCCTGGCCCGTCGGATCGAGATGTAGTTGCGGCGGCCCTTCACCAGCGCGTACCGGAACGGCTGGTCGAGCGCGTCCCGGAGGAACGGCAGGTCCTTCGTCACCAGCTGCTCCTGCAGGTTGATGGTGTTCGTCGACACCACCGTCCGCTCCCGGTTCTCCACCGCCCACCGGACCGCCGGCACCAGATACGCGATGCTCTTCCCCGTACCCGTCCCCGCCTCCGCCAGGAGCACGCCCCCGTCGTTGTACGTCTCCGCCACCGACGCCGACATGTCCCGCTGCGTCGGACGGTCCTCGTACGCACGGTGCCGCGACGCCACCGGGCCGCCCGGCGCCAGCAGCGACCGGATCCCGTCCACGTCCAGAAGCGTCAGCTCCTTCTCGCGCGGCGGCGCCAGCACGACATACAGCTCCGTCGCCGCGTTGTCGCAGATGGCCATGCCCAGCCCCTCCGCGTGCAGCTCCGACGCCACCCGGAGATCCGCGTCGCTGGGCTCCAGCTCGCCCGACGGGTGGTTGTGGATCACCAGGTCGCCCCAATCCGCGTCCCGGACCGCCGCCAGCACCGCCGACCGATGGCCCCGCGCCACGACCCGCGGACCCTTCACCGCACCGTTCTCCGCCACCTCCGCCAGGAAGCACACCTCGTTGCCCCGGGCCTTCTCGACCTCGTGGCGGATCACGCCGGCGGCGGCTTTCGTGAGATGGACGACGCGGGCCATGGGCTCCCGGGAACGCGCAGGGGCGAAGGTAAACCGAAGGTGAAGTGTAGTGGGATTGGCGCGGGGCGACAATCCGGGGAGCGGCGTACGCGGGATGGAGGAAGCCGGGGGGCACAACGAGAAAGGGCCCCCGCGCCGGTCGGCGCGGGGGCCCGGGTCCTCTCGTGCTGCGCGTCCTAGTTCGACGGCGGCAGCAGCACGGCATCGATGGCGTGGATCACGCCGTTGCTCGCGGGCACGTCCGTGGCCACCACGGTGGCCGCGTTCTGCGCGCCCTGGAGCATGACGGTACCGTTGCTGATCTGGACGGTGATGTCGCCGCCCTGCAGCGTGGTCAGCACCTGGCCGTCCGACAGGCTGGACGCGTACGCCTCCGTACCGATCACGTGGTAGAGGAGGATCGACTCCAGCGTCTGCGGGTCGGACGGGACGGTGATCGCGTCGAACGCCGCCTCCGTCGGGGCGAAGACCGTCAGGGAGGCCGAGCCATCCCGGAGCGCCGACTCGAGACCCGCGGTCTGGACCGCGTCCACCAGCGTCGTGAAGCCGTTCAGGATCGCCTTGTCCACGATGTCGAGGTGCTCCAGCAGCACGCCGTCGATCACGTGGATCACGCCGTTCTCCACCTCGATGTCGGTCGTGAGGATGGCCACACCGTTCACCGTGGCGCCGTTGTCCAGATCGATCCGGACCGTGGACCCCTCCGCCGTGGCCACGTCCGCGTCATCCGTCAGGTCCGAGGACCGGACGGCACCGGGGATCACGTGGTACGTCAGGATCTTCTGCAGCAGCGCCTGGTTCTCGTCCGCCAGCAGCCGGTCCAGGGCGGCCGCGTCGAGCGCGCCGAACGCGCTGTTCGTCGGCGCGAAGACCGTGAACGGACCCGCGCCCTCCAGCGTCGACACGAGGTCGCCCTCGGACACCGCCGTCACCAGCGTGGACAGCTCCGGCGTGATCCGGGCCCGCTCCACTACGTTCAGACCCTGGGTCAGCACACCGCCGATGATGTGGACCACGCCGTTCGTGGCCTGCACGTCCGCGGTCTGCACCACCGCACCGCCGATGCTCACCGTGCCGCCATCGATGGACACCGTCAGCTCGTCACCGCTCAGCGTCGTGACCGTCTGACCGTCGCTCAGGTCCGCCGCCTCCACGCGGCCCGAGACCACGTGGCCCAGCAGCAGCTCCTGCAGCACGTCCGCGTTGCCCGACTCCAGCAGCGCGCTCACCAGACCCGACGGCAGCGACTCGAACGAGCCGTCCGTCGGCGCGAACACCGTGAACGGACCGTCACCCTGCAGATCCTGATCCAGACCGGCCGCCTGCACCGCGGTCACCAGCGTCTCCAGGTCCGCGCTCCCGGCCGCCAGCTCCACGATGTTCTCCGTCGGACCCGGATCCATCGGGTCCGTCTCGTCGCACGCTACCGCCGTGACGGCCAGCAGCCCGGCCACGACCAGGCCCCGCACCAGATTCCACTCCTCGCCCATGCGCCTCATCATCCCTCTCCCTCTCTCTCTCGTCCGATTCAAAGACGGCCCTTGTGGCCGCTATGTTCAATTATTGTCCAATTCAATGTGCAACCTTTGTGCCATTTGTTCAAGGGTTGTCTAGGTAATCGGCCGACGACAGCCGGACACGAGCGGCGACCGCGGCGCCGGAGAGGGGTCACTGGCGGGGCGCTCCGGCGGCGGCTAACGTTTCGGGGTTCCGGGTCCCGGAACGTCAGCCGATCCACCCCAACCCCGCGTCGCATGGAGATCACCGTCCGTTTCGCCGCTTCCGCCCTCGCGCTGCTGCTTCTGGCGCTCCCGCTGCCCGCGCAGGACCCCGCCGAGGTCCGGAGCGCGGTCGCCGAGCACGCGCCCGAGGCCATCGAGTACCGGCATCGGATCCATCGCAACCCGGAGCTGAGCAACCGCGAGCACGACACGGCTGCGCTGGTCGCGGAGCACCTTCGTGGGCTGGGCTTCGACGAGGTCCGCACGGGGATCGCCCACACGGGTGTCGTCGGCGTGCTCCGGGGCGCCCGGTCCGGCCCGGTCGTAGCGGTTCGGGCCGACATGGACGCGCTCCCGGTCACCGAGGCCACGGGCCTCCCGTTCGCCTCGACGAAGCGGACCGAGTTCGGCGGTCGGGAGGTGGGGGTCATGCACGCGTGCGGCCACGACATCCATGTGAGCGTCGGGTTGGGCACGGCGAGTGTGCTGGCGGGGATGCGCGACGACCTGCGGGGCACCGTCGTCTTCATCTTCCAACCGGCGGAGGAGGGTCCGCCGCCGGGCGAGGAGGGCGGCGCGCCGCTGATGCTGGAGGAGGGTGTGTTCGAGGACCCGCGCCCCGAGGCGATCTTCGCGCTCCATACGTTGCCTGACCTGGAGGTCGGCGAGGTCGGCTACACCCCCGGCCCGGCCATGGCGGCCGCGGACACGTGGTACGCCACCATCCGGGGCCGGGGCAGCCACGGCGCGCGTCCGCACGAATCGGCGGACCCGGTGGTCATGGCGGCCAACGCGGTCATGGCGCTGCAGACCCTCCGGTCGCGGAACATCGACCCGCTGGAGCCCGGGGTGGTGACGATCGGCACCATCCAGGGCGGCGAGCGGCACAATATCATCCCGTCGGAGGTACGGCTCTCGGGCACGGTCCGGACCTTCGACCGGGCCACCCAGGACATGATCGAGGCCCGCATGCACGAGATCCTCGACGGGATCACCCGTGCGGGCGGCGGCTCGTACGAGCTGGAGTACGACCGGGGCGTCCCGGTGCTGGTGAATGACGTGGATCTGGCCGAGGAGGTCGCCCCGTCGCTGGCCAAGGCGGTAGGGTCGGAGAACGTGTACGTGCTCCCGCCCACGGCCACGGCGGAGGACTTCGCCTACTTCGCGCAGGAGGTCCCGGGCTTCTACTTCCGGCTGGGCACGACGGCGCCCGGCACCGAGTCCGGCGGGCTCCACACGCCGACCTTCACCGCGGCCGACGGCTCCGTCCCGGTCGGCATCCACGCGATGACGGCGGTGGTGCTCGACTACCTGGCGCGCCACTGACCCGCGCCCTCCCCGACCCACGAGCGACGCCATGCGATACTACCTCACCGGCGCTACCGGCTTCATTGGCGGCCACATCACCCGCCAGCTCCTGGGTGCCGGCCACGAAGTGGTCGCCCTGGTCCGGACCCCCGAGCGCGCCCGCGACCTGAAAGAGCTGGGCGTCCGGCTGGTCGAGGGCGACATCACCGAGCCCGAGACGCTGGCGGGCACCATGGAGGGCGTGGACGGCGTGTTCCACGTCGCCGCGTGGTACAAGGTCGGCGTCCGGAACCGCGACCGGGCGTTCGCCATCAACGTGGACGGCACCCGCAACGTCCTCACCGCCGCCCGGGAGGCCGGCGTACCGAAGATCGTGTACACCAGTACGCTGGCCGTCTACGGCGACACCGCAGGCACGCCCGTGGACGAGAGCTACCGGATGCACGGCCCGTGGCTCAGCCTCTACGACCAGACCAAGTGGCTGGCCCACTACGAGGTCGCCGTCCCCATGATGGAGGACGGGCTCCCGGCCGTCATCGTGCAGCCCGGGCTGGTCCACGGCCCGGGCGACCACAGCAACCTCGGGGACGTGCTGCGCGACTACCTGCAGGGCCGGCTGCCGGTGATCCCGAAGCAGGGCGGCTGCTGGAGCTACGTGGAGGACATCGCCCGTGGCCACATCCTGGCCATGGAGGTCGGCCGGCCCGGCGAGGCGTACAACCTGGCCGGCCCGTGCCGGACGTGGGCCGAGGTCTTCCCGGTCCTCGAGGACATCACCGGCGTGAAGCCGCCGCGGCTCGTCCTGCCTGCCTGGGCCGCGCGCATCGCCTCCTGGCTGATGAAGCCCGTGAACGCCGTCGTCCCGCTGCCCCGGAACTATCACCCCGAGACGCTGCGGATCGCCGGCGGCGCCACCTACTATGCGAAGGACGCCAAGGCCCGCGAGGAGCTCGGCTGGTCCCCGCGTCCGCTGCGCGACGGGCTCGAGATCACGCTCACCGCGCTGATGGACGAGCTGGGGGTGGAGCCACCCCGGTCCTAGCCGTCACCCCCGGGACCTCAGCCGTAATCGCCCCGGGCCTCAGCCGTCGTCCTTGAGCCCCTGTACGATCTCGTACGCCCGGTTCCGGGCCACGCCCAGCCGACGGGCCACCTCCTTCGCCACCGTGCTGGGCCGCCCACCGTCCTCGAGCAGCGCCCGGGCCAGTGCCGCCGCGGCCTCGTCGTCGACCGCCGTCGGGACCCCTTCCGCCGCGTCCAGCACCACCACCACCTCGCCCTTCACGCCCGCGTCCCGGTAGTGGTCGGCCACCGAGCCGAGCGTGCCCCGGCGGTACTCCTCGTGGACCTTCGTCACCTCCCGGGCGACCGCCACCCGCCGCGAGGGCGACGACCGCTCGGCCAGCTCGTCCAGCAGCGCCACCAGCCGCTCCGGGCTCTCGTACACCACCGCCGTATGGGGCAGCGCCGCCAGCTCCGACAGCCGGTCCTCCCTCACGCCGCCGCTCCGGGGCAGGAACCCGAAGAACGTGAACGGCTCCACCGGCAGCCCGGCCGCCACCAGCGCCGCCATCACCGCCGACGCGCCCGGCACGGGGACGACCCGGTACCCCGCGTCAGTCGCCGCACGCACGACCCGTCCCCCCGGGTCCGAGACCAGCGGCGTCCCCGCGTCCGAGACCAGCGCCAGGTCGTCCCCGTCATCCAGCCACTGCACCACCTGCTCCACCCGCGCGGCCTCGTTATGCTCGTGCAGACTCACCAGTGGCGTCTCGATCCCGTAGTGCCGGCACAGGATACCCGTCCGACGCGTATCCTCCGCCAGGACCCGGTCCACCGACCCCAGCACCTCCACCGCCCGATACGTGATGTCGGCCAGGTTCCCGATCGGCGTACTGACGATGAAGAGCGTGGGCACGGTGGTGATTCGTAGTCGTGGTCGTAGTCGTAGTCGTAGTCGGGGGCGGGGTCCGGGTTCGCGGCGCGAGGCCGGCCCCGTCGGGTATTCATACTCCGCGGGCGGGCGGCCCGCCACTCCGTCCCGGACCCGGGTTCGCTGCCGCCCCACCCCCACCGCTCGGATGCCGGCTGTGGACCCCCACCAGCACGACGTCGGGCCAGCCCGGGACGACGAGCCCCGGATCCGGCCCGGCCGCGAGTCCCGCCAATCCGCGAACCCAGCCCACGCGGCGCCGCCCATTCCACCCCCGACTACCACTACGACGACGACTACCAAGCGAGCGCGCCGCCAAAAAAATGGACGGGCCAGGAGCGTCTGCCCCCGGCCCGTCTCTGTCCCGCTCGAAAGCGGCCGTCCGCGCTAGCCCATGTGCTCCTCGATCTTCCGCTCGAGCATCGGCTTCGGCACGGCGCCCACCACGGTGTCCACGTGCTTCCCGTCCTTGAAGAACAGGATGCTCGGGATCGACCGGATATTGAAGCGCATGGCGGTCTGCTGGTTCGAGTCGACGTCCAGCTTCCCGACCTTCAGTCGACCCTCGTACTCCGACGCCAGCTGCTTCACGACGGGCGCGACCATGCGGCACGGACCGCACCACTCCGCCCAGAAATCGACCATCGCCAGCCCTTCGCTCCCCTCGATCTCCGTCTCGAAGTTCCCATCGTCGACGGCGATCGGCTCGCCTCCGTTCTCTGCCATGCAAAACCCCTCGGGTTCAAGGTCGGTGCCCGGTTTCCCGGGACCCGCCCAAAGTGTACGTTCTCGGTGCCACCATCTGACGCAAATTAGCGGCCGAGGCTCATGTGACCCCGACGGACCCGCTGGAGCTGCCCCTCGACCACGTCGCCATCGCCGTCGAGTCCATCGACGACGTCCTTCCAGCCCTCCAAGCCGTGATCGGCGCCGCGAGTTCCCGGCGCGAGCGCGTCGAGGCCCAGGGCGTGGTGCTCGTCTTCCTCGGCCAGGGCGATGGCAAGCTCGAGATCCTCGAGCCGCTCGGGCCCGACACCGCCGTCGGGCGGTTCCTGGCCCGCCGCGGGCCGGGACTCCACCACATCGCCTACCGCGTCCCCGACATCGAGGCGGCGCTCGCGGAGCTCGCGGACGCCGGCTTCGAGCTCATCGACGAGAAGCCGCGGCCCGGCGCCACGGGGCACCGCGTCGCGTTCCTCCACCCCCGCAGCACCGGCGACGTCCTGATCGAGCTGGTCGAGCACTAGCGGCGCCGCCCGGCCCGGCCCCGGGCCGGCCTCTATCCGGTGGTGGTCAGCGGCTCGATATCGACCCGCTCGATGATCCAGCCGCCCTCATCGCGGCGCACCACCAGGAACGGCACGACCGCCTCCCGCTCCTGCTTCTGGATCCGGACCAGCAGCTCCGTGGCATCGAGCATCCGCCCGGGCACCGTCTGCTGCCCGACGATCGACCAGTCCCGGTGCCGGAGGATCGACGCCAGCACGTACATGCGCTCCTCGGCCCGGGTCTTCCCGTCCAGCTGGACGATCGTCCGGTTGGCCGTGCCGAAGAGCTGGGTCATGGTCTGCAGGTCGTTGGCGTTCGCCGCCCGGAGGAACCGCTCCACGACCAGCGCCGGCCCCGGCGACTCGGCCGCCGGCGTGCGGGCCTGGCCGCTGCCCGCGCTCCCGCTGCTCCCGCCGCACCCGGCCAGCACCACCACCATCAGGGCCCCCGTCAGGGACCGATAGAACGTCCGCATAGCTCCCTCCGGATCCGCGATCGCCCGGAACGTGGTCGGGCCCGCGACAGGTGTCAAGCGACCGAGTCGCCGGCCACGGGCGCGATCACCCGGAACGACAGTGCGTCGCCGTCGGCCGCGTCCGCGATCACCCGGGCCCCCTCGGGGATCTCCTCCTCCAGCATCCGCATCGCGAGCGGGTTCTGGATCAGTCGCTGCACCGCCCGCTTCAGCGGTCGGGCGCCGAACGCCGGGTCGTAGCCGACGCGGGCCACGAGCTCCTTGGCGGCGTCCGTCAGCTCCAGCTCGATCCGGCGGTCCGCCAGCAGCTCCTCCACCCGTCGCAGCTGCAGCTCCACGATCTGCTCCAGCTCCGCCTCGGACAGCGGTCGGTAGATGATGATGTCGTCGATCCGGTTCAGGAACTCGGGCCGGAAGCTCCGCCGCAGCTCGCCCCGGACGTGCGCCTCCACCTCCGCCCAGTCCGCCTCGCCGTGCTCCAGGATGTAGTGGCTGCCGAGGTTCGACGTCATGATGATCACCGCGTTCCGGAAATCCACCGTCCGGCCCTGGCTGTCGGTCAGCCGACCGTCATCGAGGATCTGCAGCAGGATGTTGAAGACTTCGGGGTGCGCCTTCTCGATCTCGTCGAACAGGATCACGCTGTACGGCCGGCGCCGGACCTGCTCGGTCAGCTGGCCGCCCTCCTCGAAGCCCACGTAGCCCGGGGGCGCGCCGATCAGACGGGCCACCGCGTGCTTCTCCATGTACTCGCTCATGTCGATCCGGACCATGGCGTCCTCGTCGTCGAACAGGAACTCGGCCAACGCCCGGGCCGTCTCCGTCTTCCCGACACCCGTCGGGCCCAGGAATATGAAGCTACCGATCGGCCGGTCCGGGTCCTGCAGCCCCGCCCGGCTCCGGCGGACGGCGTCGGAGACCGCGTGCAGCGCCGGGTCCTGTCCGATCACCCGCTCGCCCAGCAGCCGCTCCAGCTTCCGGAGCCGCTCCTTCTCGGTCTCCATCATCCGGCTCACGGGGATCCCCGTCCAGCTCGAGACGACGGTGGCGATGTCCTCGTCGTCGACCTCCTCCTTCAGGAACTGGCTCTCGGCCTGCAGCTCGTCCAGCCGGTCCTCGGCGTGCTCCAGCGCCTGCTCCGTCTCCGGGATCTCGCCGTACTGGATCTCGGCCGCCCGGCTCAGGTCGCCCGTCCGCGTCGCCCGCTCCGCCTCGACCTTCAGCTGGTCGATCCGCTCCTTCAGCTCGCGGATCCGCGCGATCTGCTCCTTCTCGCTCTGCCACCGCGCCTTCATCGCGCCGGCCTGCTCGCGGAGCTCCGCCAGCTCCTCCTCGATCGCCTCCCGGCGACGCACGGCCTCCGCCGCCTCCTCGCGCACGAGCGCCTGCTTCTCGATCTCGAGCTGCGTGATCCGCCGCTCCACCTCGTCGATCTCCTGCGGCAGGCTGTCGATCTCGATCCGCAGCCGGCTGGCGGCCTCGTCCACCAGGTCGATCGCCTTGTCCGGCAGGAACCGACCCCCGATGTACCGGTCGCTCAGCCGCGCCGCCGCGATCAGCGCCGCGTCCGTGATCCGTACACCGTGATGGACCTCGTAGCGCTCCTTCAGGCCCCGCAGGATCGCCACCGTCGCCTCCACGCTCGGCTCGCCCACCAGCACCGGCTGGAACCGCCGCTCCAGCGCCGCGTCCTTCTCGATGTGCTTCCGGTACTCGTCCAGCGTGGTGGCGCCCACCACGTG
>JAWVYT010000016.1:0-17592 GCA_033722595.1 Longimicrobiales bacterium | reverse complement strand
GGTCCCAGAGCGTTGAACGCGAAATCGACGCGCAGCGGCCCGATGGGACTCTGGTACCGGAACCCGAACCCGGGCGTCGCCACGATGTCGCCGAGGTCCACGCTGTCCGGCTCCGCCCAGACCTGGCCGGCGTCCACGAACACGGCGCCCCGGAGGTTGCCGCCGAAGACCGGGACCGGGAACCGCAGCTCGAGGGTACCCTCCAGCAGGACCTGTCCGCCGACCGGTCGCAGGTCGAACCGGCCGTCGGGCAGCCCACCGGCGTCGCAGCTCCCGTCCTCGATCTGCACCAGCGTGCACCCGGCACCCTCGAAGACCCGCGTCCCCGC
The DNA here is from genome assembly GCA_033722595.1 of Longimicrobiales bacterium. Taxonomy (GTDB): domain Bacteria; phylum Gemmatimonadota; class Gemmatimonadetes; order Longimicrobiales; family RSA9; genus JAWVYT01. Next base: position 17,263 of record JAWVYT010000016.1, on the reverse strand, counting down.
GCTCGTCTCCGCCCGGCCGATCCCGGGCGTGCTCGAGGTGTCGCCGTTGACCAGGTGCGGGACGGCATCGATCCCGAGGATGGTGGGGCCGAGCCGGAACTGGTCGAAGCCCCGGACGCTGTTCGCGCCCCCGGCGAAGAACCGCTTCTGGGGGTTGAGCCCGAGGGCCGGCGAGGTGCGCCCGCGGTGCGGCTCCCCGATCCCGCCCCGGACCCGCGCGGCCAGCACCAGGCCGTCCTGCTCGCCCGTGTAGCGGCTGGCCTCGCCCAGGAGCCGGCTGTACGCGAAGTCGGAACCGGTGTAGGTGTCGGCGTGCTCCAGGTCGATCCGGACGGCGTACCCCGCGCTCGGCGAGAAGAGGGCGTTGGTCCGATCCACGGTGAACGACAGCGTCAGCGGGGACAGCCAGCGCTCCTCCTGCAGGTCGCTCAGCTCCCCGGTCTCGAACGTGCACGCCACGAAGTTGACGCAGAAGAAGAGCGGCGAGGCCCGATCCAGCCTCGTGCGCTCCGGGCGGTAGGCCAACGTGAGCGCCGTGGCCCGTCCGAGCGAGCGGCTGAGCGACACATAGCCGCCGTAGGCCGTGCGCACGAATACGCTCGGGACGTTGCTGCGCTCGGCGAACAGGCCCGCACCGACGGTGGTCCGGGGACCGAAGAACCACGGCTGGCTGAAGTCCAACGAGACCTGGTAGGTCTCGTCCTCCTCCTCGTTGAACTCGTCATTGACGAGGAAGCCGCAGTTCTCCATGAAGATGTTGCCCAGCCGCCCCCGGACGGACAGCCGACGCCCGTCGCCCAGGAAGTTGCGGCTGGTCCACTGCCCCTCCACGTTCGCGCACTCCACGGTATTGAGCCCCGCACCGAGGCGGACCCGGCGCATGTTGCCCTCCACCACGCGGATCGAGACGGGGACCACGCTGTCCGGCTCCTCCCCGAACCCGGCCTGGACATCGGCGTAGCTGTAGACCTGGAGCCCGTACAGGTTCCGCTGACTCTGGAGAAGGGCGTTGCGCCGGTAGAGGCCGCCCTCCTCGAACGCCAGCATCCGGTGGACCAGTCGGGACGACGTCTCCTGTGTGCCCCGGATATCGATCTCGCCGAACCGGGCGAGGGTGCCGGGATAGACGTCGTAGCTGACCGTCGCCTCGTACGGCGTCTCCCGCTGGATCGTGTAGCTGACCAGGACCTGCGCGTGGGCGTACCCGTTGTTCGCCAGGCGATGGAGCAGCGTGTCCCGGGTGGCCTCGTACCCGACCACGTCGAAGGGCTCGCCGGCCCTCAGCGGGAGCCGCCCCCGTCGGAGCCCTTCCGGCATGTCGTGGACATTCACCTCGGTGACCCGAACGGCCCGACCCTCATCGATCCGGAACGTGACCCGGGCCTCTCCGGGTCGCACCATGCTCGTGTCGCTGGAGATCTCGGCCTCGCGGTAGCCCCGCTCGTAGTAGTAGACCTTCAGCCGGAACGCATCGGCTTCCAGCGCGCCGGTATCCAGCTCGCTGTACTCGGCGCCGATCCCCGCCCAGCAGAGGAGCAGGAGCTGGTAGACGGGGTTCGTGCACTCCGGTGCCTGCGTGGCGATGGCGGACTCGAGCTCCGACCGGTTGAAGGCCTCGTTCCCGATGAACCGCAGCTCGACCACCTCCGGTCTCTGGGCGACGGCGGGCGAGGCGAGGGCGAGGGCGAGGATGGCCCCTGCGAGCCATCGGGCGAGCTTCATCGATGGGACTCCGACCTCGTCGTGGCGGTGTCACTGAAGTATGCAATGGGGCTGCGGGGGAAGATGTGCCGGCTCACCGACGCGAAGCCGTCCGTATCCTCGAAGTACATGTAGTGCGTGATCCTGATCACTTCTTCGGTCACCCGTATGAGGTTGAACGAGTTCTTCTCCCGCTCGCGGACCCGGCCCCTTCGTGACGTGGTGGTCCCGCTCTGGACGACGATGATCCCGTGGTCCCGGTCCGAGCCGGGGTACAGGTCCAGCGAGTTGCCGATGTACGCCCGGTGCAGGTGTCCCCCGAGCACCAGGTCGACCTCCAGCCTTGTGAAGGCGTCGATGGCCCGCTTCGCCCGCGGCATGACCTGCCCGCCCTCGTAGTCCGGGGCCGGCGCGAAGTGGTGGTGGGCCACCACGATGCGGACCGCGTCCTCGCCGACGCCCTCGAAGGCCTCGCGGCAGAAATCGAGCTGCGACGGGCTGATCCGGCCGTTCGTGATGTGCCGGAGCGGCGCCGTGGAGTTCAGTGCCACCACCACCGCGTCGTCGGTCCGGACCACCTGGTCCAGCTCTTCCGCGATGTATTTGCGATACCATTTGTAGGGCGAAAAGATCCTCTCCACGACACGGTACAGCGGGACATCGTGGTTGCCCGGGATGACGACCTGTGGCGTGTCCGGAAGCGCATCGAGGTACTCGGCCGCCTCCTCGAACTCCTCCGGCTTCGCGCGCTGGGTGAAGTCGCCGCTCGCGACCACCAGATCCGGGTCCAGGGCGTGGGCCGCCCGCTGGAGCGCGGCCCCGACCCGCGGCACGTACGGGGGACCGAAGTGGAGGTCGGATACATGCAGGATCGTCATCATGTCAGTCTCTCCCGGTTCTCACCTCGCGAGGCCGGACCGCTGCCGGTCCGGAGGCCGGGTGAACGGCGCCGTGATCATCGAGTCTCCATGCGGGATCCGTTCCTCCTGCCGGCCTCCACGCGTCATCGCCGGAGCCCCGGGAACGGGAGATCGGCGCGCGCGGTCAGGTCGAGCCCGGCCACGTCGCCCCGACCCAGCCGGAACGCGGCCGTCCGGGCGATCATGGCGCCGTTGTCGGTGGCCATCCTCGGGCTGGGGTACAGCAGCCGACCGTCCTCGCCCAGGGCGTCCACGAACGCCGAGCGGAGCGCCCGACTCGCGGCCACGCCACCCCCGATCAGGACCCGCGGGCAGGCGTACACGTCGACGGCCCGCAGCGTCTTGGCGACCAGCACGTCGATCACGGCCCGCTGGAAGGACCGGGCGACGGCATCCCGCTCCCCCTCCAGCCGACCCTCCGCCTCCAGCTCCCGGACCCGGTTAAGCACCGCCGTCTTCAGCCCGGAGAACGAGAAGGCGTAGTAGTCGTCGTCTCCAGGGCGTTGACCGCCGGAGAGCATGGGCCGGGGGAACCCGTGGGTGTCGCCCTCGACCCGCGCCGCCGCCCGCTCGATCTCGGGGCCGCCCGGGTACTCCATGCCGAGGATCCGGGCGACCTTGTCGAACGCTTCCCCCGCTGCGTCGTCCCGGGTCTCGCCCAGCAGCTCGTAGCGCCCCCATTCCGGGACCCAGAGCAGCATGGTGTGGCCGCCCGAGACCAGGAGCGCGATGAACGGCGGCTCTGCGTCCGGGTCCTCGAGGCTCGCGGCGAAGAGGTGCGCCTCCATGTGGTGGACGCCCACGATCGGCCGGTCCACCGCCCAGGCGGCGGCCTTCGTCCAGGCGACGCCCACCAGGAGCGCACCGATGAGTCCGGGGCCTGCGGTCACGCCGAACGCATCCAGATCGGCCAGCCGGACATCGGCCTCCTCCAGGGCCGTCCGGACCACGTCGTCGAGCACGCGCATGTGGGCCCGGGCCGCGAGCTCGGGCACCACGCCCGCGTAGACCTTGTGGACATCCTGGGAGAGGATGACGTGGCTGCGCAGGTCGCCATCGGCGAGGACCGCTGCCGAGGTCTCGTCGCACGAGGTCTCGATCCCGAGCACGAGCCCGGGGACCGGTGCCGCCATCAGGAGGGCGACCGCTGCCCGGTGTCGGCGGCCTCCGCCATGGAGTCGGGCACCACCCTGAGGATGACGTTCACTTCCCGCGGCACGATCGTCAGCCCCGTGAGGGCGGCCGTGTCGACCCGGGTGGGGATATTGGTGGTCGACCGGAGCCCCGAAACGTCGACCGGGAGGATCGGCACGGAGTCGACCTGCTCCAACCGCCGCTCCGGGCCCCGGGCCACGACGAGCGAGGGGTTGGTGCTGACCGGCGTGATCAGCGCGAACCCCTCCGGGAGCGACCCGGTCGTGCGGACGCGGACCGGCAGTGTCCGCGATGCCAGGCGCTCGTACCGCAGCCGGATGGTGTCCGGCTCGAGGTCCAGCGGCCGGGCGTCCCGGATCCCGCCGGGCAGGCGGACCCACTGGAGCGGCACGACCTGACTCTCCAGGGTGTCCGTCACCCGCTCGATCGGCACCACGACCCGAGGCGGGTCACCGGCCAGCGTCATGAGCTCGCCCGTGGGCCCCAGCACCGTCACGGTGACCGTCGGCGGCTCCGGCGGTCCGGCCAGCTGCCAGTCCGGGTCCTGGACCTCGACCTCCACGGGGATACCCGGGAAGGGGGCCCGCTCCGGCTCGCTGGCACGGACGCTCATCCACAGCAGGACGGCCATCCCTACGGCCGTGAGCTTCAGCCCCCAGTTCTCGGTCAGAAAGCGTATCACCCGCGCGACCACGTCACCCCTCCTCCATCAGTGCCTCGATCATGTCCAGGTACGGCGGCCGGTCCCACTCCCGACCCCCGATCTCCGCCGCCACGATCCTGCCGCGCCGGTCGATGAGGACCGTCGTCGGCAGGTACTCGGTCCCGTACCGGCGCTCCGTCGTCCCCGTCGGGTCCAGCAGGACCGGGAACGTGAGCCCGTACTCGTCCACGAACCGGCTCACGATCCCCTCCACGCGGCCATCCGGCTGCTCCACGCCCGGCACGTCGTCCACGGCCACAGCCAGGATCTCCAGCCCCTGGCCGCCGAACCGCTCGTACACCCGCTGCAGCGACGGCATCTCCCGCACGCACGGCGGGCACCACGTAGCCCAGATGTTGACGATCACCGGCCGGCCCCGCAGCGACGCCAGCGTCGCGGTCCCGCCATTGAGCCGGGGCAGCTCCAGCGACGGAGCCCGCGATCCGGTCTCCAGCCCCTCCAGCGGCATCCCGGCCCGGGGATCGAACGGCTCGCCACCGCGGCCGTCCGCCCACCCGACCGCCAGCAGCCCGGCGACGACCGCCATGAACACGCCGGCGACCAGAAAGTCCCGCGTCCGGTCCGACAGCGTCAACCGCCACCTCCGGCCGTCGTATCCGGTACAGGGGCCGGGACGATCCCGTCCGGCATGGTCAGCGAGTCGGGCACCTCCACGGGCGGCGGCCCGGTGCTCACGATCATGGTGACCTCCGCCGGGAGCGACTGCAGTGTCCCGGCCGCGGGCTCCGTCCGGGTCACCACGCCCGCCGGGAGCTCCAGGCTCCGGGTCTGCTGCACCGCGACCTCGAAGCCGAGACTCTCGAGCAGCTCCCGGGCCGTTCCGGAGCCCAGTCCCACCAGCGGCGGCACGCGCAGCTCCGGCGGCCCGGCGCTCACGCCGACGGCGATCTCGGCCCCGGGCATCAGCTGCTGCCCGGGGACCGGGTCCTGAGCCAGGATCCGTCCGGCCGCCATGGCCGTGCTCTTCATGGACGTGATGTCCCCGACGCCCAGCTCCAGTGTACGGAGGATCGCCTCCGCCTGGGCGAACGTCTCACCGTACAGGTCCGGGGCGGGGATCCCCCTCCCCGCCGTGTCGGGCCGCGGGAAGAAGACCTGGGTGGCCAGGACGTAGCCCGCGCCGAACCCGGTGAGCAGGATCACCAGGGCGAGCACCAGCCAGCGCTGCCAGCTCAGCGGACCCGTCAGCCGCCAGCGGAGGGGCTCGCGTTCCCGGGGTCGATCCGACCCGCTCGGTCCCGACCCCCGGCGGCGCTTCAGCGAGTCACCGAGCACGGCGGCTCACCCTCTTCACGACAGCCCGGCGCGCGGCAATGCCGGGGCCCGGCCGTGCCCGTCCCCCCGCTTCTCGCTCCTGGCCTGTGCCGCCGTCGGTCACGTCCGATCCCCGTGCTCTGCCCTCGCCTCGTAGCCCGAGAATGATACAATAAGGGGACGTCGCCGGGAAACCCGGGACGGCCCCGGAACAGAGAGACTGCCGTGGAGACCACGCGTTACGACCTGCTGACCGATGCGGACCGACGTCTCATGGATGCGGCCCGTGAGGCCATGGCCACGGCGTACGCCCCCTACTCCGGCGTCCGCGTCGGAGCCGCGCTGGACACCGAGGAAGGGCCGATCACGGCCTCGAACGTGGAGAACGGGGCCTACGGCGCGACCCTCTGCGCCGAGCGGCTGGCCGTGGGCCGCGCCAACGCCCGGGGCCAGCGGTCGTTCCCGGCCGTGGCCGTGGTGGCGTCCGGCGACCGGCTGGACGCGAGCCGTCCCATCTCCCCGTGCGGCCCCTGCCGGCAGGTGCTCCACGAGATGGCACGGATCACCGACACCGAGACCCGGATCCTCATGGCCACGCCCGGCTCCGACGCGGTGACCATCGCGACGCTGGAAGAGCTCCTCCCGCTCCCGTTCGACCCGCTCGGATGATCCTGCTGACGGCGCCGCACGCCCGGGCCATCCGGGAGGCCGCCGACGCGGGCGAGACCGCGGTCGTCGCGTCCGTCGATCTGGGCCGGAGCCGGGACGATCTGGCACTGGAAGACGGCACCGTCTGGTTCCCGGACGGCCAGTCGCTGAGGCTCGATGCCCTCGAGCGGGTCACCGCCGACCCCGACGCGGTCTTCATGGTGATGGACGACGAGCTCGCCAAAGTCACCTGGTTCGCCCCCGAGACGAACAAGGTGTACACGCTCCGGGCCACCGGCGGCTGGCCGGCGCTGGAGATCTCGGGGATCCTCATGCATCGGATCAAGGACACCGACCCGAAGGCCGACGCCGAGTCGAAGATCGCCACGATCGCACCGGTCCGGGGGCACGGCCTGGAGACGTGCTGCGGCCTGGGGTACTCGGCGATCCTCGGCGCCCGGACCGCCGATCGGGTCACGGCCTTCGAGATCGACCCGGAAGTGCTCCGCATGACGCGGCTGAACCCCTACTCCCGACCGCTCTGGGAGGAGGGTGGGAAGATCGAGGTCCGCAACGAGGACGTGGTCGAGGCCATCGTCGGGCTGCCGGACGCCCGCTTCGACTACATCGTCCACGACCCGCCGACCCTCGCCGTGGCCGGCGACCTCTACGGCGACGAGTTCTACCGCCAGCTCCTGCGCGTGCTCCGGCCCGGGGGCCGACTCTTCCACTACACCGGCGACCCGGGCAGCCGGTCCCGGGGCCAGAACCTGCCGGGGAGCGTGAAGCAGCGGCTGGCGGCCCTCGGGTTCACCGCCGCCCGGCTGGAGCCGGGAGCACTCGGCGTCTCGGCCCGGAAGCCGTAGGCCGAGGGCGCCGAAACGGCTACTCCAGCATCCCCTCCGTCGGCGACGACGGGACGGCCCACTCCCGCTTCGGCATCCGACCCGCCAGGTACGCCAGCCGGCCGGCCTCGACCGCCAGCTTCATCGCACGGGCCATGACCGCCGGCTTCTCCGCGGCCGCCAGCGCCGTGTTCATCAGGACGCCGTCCACGCCCTGCTCCATGGTGACGCACGCGTCGGAGGCCGTGCCGACGCCGGCATCCACGATCACGGGCACCTCCAGCCGACTCTTGATCTCCCGGATGTAGTACGGGTTCACGAGACCGAGCCCGCTGCCGATGGGGCTGGCCAGCGGCATCACGGCCGCCACCCCGATGTCCTGGAGCCGCAGCGCCGTCACGACGTCCTCGTTCGTGTACGCCATGACGGTGAAGCCCTCATCGACGAGCGTCTTCGCCGCCTCGAGCGTGGCCTGAACGTCGGGGAGCAGCGTCCGCTCGTCGCCGATGACCTCCAGCTTGACGAACTCGCTCATCCCCGCCTTGCGACCCAGCCGGGCGTACCGGATCGCGTCCTCGGCCGTGTAGCACCCGGCCGTGTTCGGCAGCAGGAAGATCCGGTCCGGGTCCAGGTGGTAGAGGATGCCCTCCTCCTTGGTCCGGTCCAGGTCCACCCGCCGGACCGCCACCGTCACCATCTCGGCGCCCGACGCGGCGATGGCGTCCACCATCTCCTGGTTCGTCTCGTACTTGCCCGTCCCCACGATCAGCCGGCTCCGGAACTCCTTTCCGCCCACCACCAGCGGCTCGTCCCGAACGACCGGCTCCTGCACGGCCATCTCCGTCATGTATCCTCCCGTGTTCCACCTCTATGATTGACCTCGACTCGACCCGAACTCGAACTCGAACTCGAACTCGAACTCGAAATCGAACTCGAACTACCCGCCGCCGACGAAGTGGACGAGCTCGAGGACGTCTCCGGCCTCGACCCTCACATCGTCGTACGCGTCCCGGTCCAGGATCTCGCGATTCCGCTCGACCACCACCAGCCCGGGGTGGAGCTCGAGCGACTCCAGGAACGAGCGGACGGTGTGGCCGGACTCGATGGTCCGGACCTCGCCGTTCACCGTCACCTCGATCTCCCCGCCGCTCCCGCTCATCACGATCCCGTGCCCATGGCGTTCAGGTATTCGGCGGCCGCGACCGCCGGATCTTCAGCGTGCCAGACTCCGCGGATCAGCGCAACGCCCCAGGCACCGGCCGCGACGGCCCGCCGGGCCCGCTCCGGCGTCACGCCGCCGATGGCGAGCACCGGGGCCGAGGAATCCGCCACCGCTTCCCGGACCAGGGGCAGCCCTGCGCCCGGCTCCTCCGGGTGCGACGGCGTCTCCCAGATCGTGCCGATGAGCACGAAGTCCGCCCCGTTCTCCGACGCCGACGCCGCCTCTCCGGCCCCGTGCACGGAGCAGCCGATGACGGCCGCGTCCCCGAGCAGCCCCCGGGCGGCCTGGACGGGGATCGAGCGCCGTCCCAGCTGCACGGCGGGGATGCCCGTGGCCAGCGCCACGTCGACCCGGTCGTTCACGACCAGCAGCGTACCCGCGTCCCTCGCGGCCGAGCCGAGGCGCTCGGCCCGCTCCAGCAGCCCGCGGACCGGGGTCTCCGGCGCCCGGAGGTGGAGCGCAACGGCCGACCGGTGCGCCCGGATCAGCGCCATCGCCCGGTCGTCGAATCCGGGATCCGACAGCACGTCGTCGTCGGTGACGACGTGGAGCCGGGGCAGCGTCACGTCAGCCGGTCGCCGGGCTCGGCGCCCCGCCCGCGCAGCCAGTCGGCCGAGTTCATCCTCCGCTTGCCCGCCGGCTTGACCTCCCGGACCCATACCGCGCCTCCTCCACAGGCCACCAGGAGGCCCTCCTCCGGGTTCGACGGCGCCACCTTCATCACGGTGCCCGGTGCGGCCGATGGATCGGCGGGGTCCGCCTCCGCGACCGCCGGCCGGTAGACCTTGAGCTCGGCGTCATCGTTCAGGAGCGTCCACGCGCCGGGGACGGCATCCAGCCCCCGGATCCGGTTGGCCACGTCCGTCGCCGTCTCCGACCAGTCCACGTGGGCGTCCTCGCGGTCGATGAGGGGCGCGTACGTCGCCTCGTCATCATCCTGGGGCCGCTCCTCGAGCTCGTCGAGGTCCATGAGCGCCAGTGTCTCGATCATCGTCTCGGCGCCCAGCTCGCTCAGCCGCACGGTGAGGTCGGTGGCCGTCTCGTCCGGCAGGATCGGCTCACGCACCTGACGGAGGATCGGCCCCGCGTCCAGCTCCTCCGTCATCCGCATGGTGGTCACACCGGTGACGTCATGCCCCCGGATCAGCGCCCAGTTGATCGGCGCGGCGCCGCGGAGCTTCGGAAGCAGCGACGGGTGGAGGTTCACGGAGCCCCTGGCCGGCGTGTCCAGGAGCCTCCGGCTCAGGATCTGGCCGTACGCGACGACCACGTTCAGCTCCGGCTCCAGCGCCTCCAGCTCCGCGACGAACTCCGGAGCCCGGGCCTTCTCCGGCTGGAGCACCGGGATGGCCTCGGCCTCGGCGAACTCCTTCACCGCCGACGGCGCGAGCGACCGGCCCCGACCGCGGGGGCGATCGGGCTGCGTGACCACCGCCAGCACGTCGTGGCCCTCGCCCAGCAGCGCGCCCAGCGTCGGGAGCGCGAACTCCGGCGTGCCCCAGAACACGACCCGCACGTCAGCCCGCCCCGCTCGGCTGTTGGGCCTGGAGCTTCTTCCACTTCTTCAGCAGCATCTTCCGCTTCAACGGGCTGACCCGGTCCACGAAGAGGACGCCGTTCAGGTGGTCGATCTCGTGGAGCAGCACGCGGGCCTGGAGCCCGTCCGCATCGATCCGCACGGTCTCGCCGTCCAGCCCCTCGGCCTCCACCACCACCGTGGCCTCCCGCTCCACCACCTCCTTGAGCCCCGGGATGCTGAGGCAGCCCTCCTCGGCCCGATCCGTCTCCTCGCCGGTCGACAGGATCCGGGGATTCACGAGCGCACGGGGCGCGACGCCCTCCTCGCGGGGATCCACCACGATCAGGCGCTTCGTGACCCCGACCTGCGGCGCAGCCAGACCCACGCCGTCGGCGTCGTACATCGTGTCGAACATGTCCTGGGCCAACCGCCGGAGCTCGTCATCGATCTCCTCGACCTCCGCACACTCCTGCCGGAGGACCGGGTCGCCCATCAGCTTGATATCCAGTAGCGCCATCTCGTTCCTGCCGTTGCTGCTCTCACCCAGGCGGCAGCCCTACAGGCTGTTGCTCGGATCTCGAATCTCGATCTCGAATCTCGAATCTCAGATCTCAGATCTCAGACCTCACTCCTCTTCCTTCCCGAAGACCCGCGCGATCTTTCCTCTGGCCACTTCGATCCGTGTGTCGTTGGCCGTCTTCAAGGTCACCCGATCCTCCTTGAGGTGGATGACCTCGCCGATCACGCCGCCGTCGGTCATCACGTCGTCCCCCTTCTTCAACCCCTCAACCATCGACTGGTGCCGCTCCTGGGCCTTCTTCTGCGGCCGGATCAGGAGGAAGTAGAAGATGGCGATGATCGCCGTCCACATGATGATCATGGGCATCAGGGAGCCCTGTCCGCCCTCCGGCGACGCCACCAGCAGCAGTGTGTTCAGCATCTAGTCGGTCCTTTCTCTCGCTTCGGCCCGCGCGGCTCGGTACCGCGCCAGCCATTCCTCGCTCCAGCTCTCGAAGGTCCCTTCCCGGACCCGGTCCCGCGCCCGCTCGGCGAGCCGGACCAGGAACCGGATGTTGTGCACGCTCAGCAGCCGCAGCCCGAGCACCTCTCCCGCCACGAACAGGTGGCGCAGGTACGCCCGGCTGTACCGGCCGCACGTGTAGCAGTCGCACGCCGGGTCCAGCGGGCCCGTGTCGCTCTTGTACCGGGCCGCCTTGATATTGACCTGTCCCTCCTCCTCGATCCAGGCCGTGCCGTTGCGGCCGTTCCGCGTGGGCGCGACGCAGTCGAAAAGGTCGCATCCCCGGCGGATGGATTCCAGCAGGTCGTCGGGATAGCCCACGCCCATGAGGTACCGAGGCGCACCCGCGGGCAGCTCCGGCTCGAGCGTCTCGAGGACGTCCATCATCACGGGCTTCGGCTCGCCCACGCTGAGGCCGCCGATGGCGATGCCCGACCAGTCGCCCATTTCACGCACCCGCCGTGCCGCGTCGATCCGCAGGTCCGTGTACGTGGAGCCCTGGAGGATCGGGAACAGCACCTGGCCCGCGGCGACTCCGTCGGCCACCAGCTCATCGTGGCGACGCCGGCTCCGCTCCAGCCACCGCAGCGTGCGCTCGTGGGCCTCCTCCGCCAGCGACCGATCCGCCTGACCCGGCGGGCACTCGTCGAACGCCATGGCCACGTCCGCGCCCAGCGCCGCCTGGATCTCCATCACCCGCTCCGGCGTGAACAGGTGCTTCGAGCCGTCGATATGGCTCTGGAACACCACGCCATCCTCGCGCACCTCGTTGATGTCGGCGAGGCTGAAGACCTGGTAGCCGCCGGAGTCCGTCAGGATGGGGCCGTCCCAGCCCATGAACGCGCGGAGCCCGCCCAGCTCCCGGACCAGCTCGTGGCCCGGGCGCAGGAAGAGGTGGTACGTGTTCGCCAGGACCATCTCCGCGCCCGTCGCCGCCACCTCCTCCGGCGCCAGCGTCTTCACCGACGCCTGGGTGCCGACGGGCATGAACGCCGGGGTGCGGACCGTGCCGTGGGGGAGGTGGAACGCGCCCGATCGGGCGGCTCCCTCCGTCGCGATGATCTCGAAGGTTGGTGCGTTCCGCACTTCGTATTCGTAGTCGTGTTCGTATTCGTAGTGGTAGTCGCAGTCGGGGCGCATTCGCGACCGGGTCCCGGCAGCTGCGAGGGCGCCAGGGTCGCGTCACACGATCGCCATGGCGTCGCCGTACGAGTAGAAGCGGTAGCCCTCGGCGACGGCCTCCCGGTACGCCGCCATGGTCCGCTCGTAGCCGGCGAACGCGCTCACGAGCATCAGCAGCGTGGACCGGGGCAGGTGGAAGTTCGTGATCAAGCGGTCCACGGCCCGGAACCGGTACGGCGGCCGGATGAACAGCTCCGTCCAGCCGCTCCCGGGACGGATCCGGCCCCCTTCATCCACCGCCGACTCCAGCGTGCGGGCGACCGTGGTGCCGACCGACCACAGCGCTCCGCCCCCGGCCCGGATCCGGTTCAACCGCTCGGCCACGTCGCTCGGGACATCGTACCACTCGGCGTGCATCTCGTGCTCCGCCAGCGCCTCGGCGTCCACCGGCCGGAACGTGCCGACGCCCACGTGCAGCGTGATCCGCTCGATCCCCACGTCCCGCTCCCGCAGCCCCTCGAGCACGGCGGGCGTAAAGTGGAGGCCGGCCGTGGGGGCCGCAACCGAGCCGGTGGCCCGGGCGTAGACCGTCTGATAGCGCTCCCGGTCCCTGGCGTCCGCCGACCGCTCGATGTAGGGCGGGAGCGGCATCTCGCCCCATCGGTCGATGGCGTCCCGGGGCGACAGCTCCGACTCCAGCCGGACCCGCCGACCGCCCCCCGGGATGGAGTCGACCATGTGGACCCGGAGGCCGTCGCCGATGTCCACGACGCGGCCCGGCTTCAGCTTGCCGCCCGGCCGGACCAGCGCATCCCACTCCCGCTCGTCCTCGCTCACCGGGCGCAGCAGCAGGATCTCGGCGGGTGCTCCCGTGGGCTTCGCGCCCCGGAGCCGAGCCGGGAACACCCGGGTCTCGTTCAGGACCACCACGTCGCCCGCGGGGATCAGCTCCACGATCTCCCGGAAGGTCCGGTGCTGGAACGGCCCGCCGCCAGCCGCGTCTGCAGCCGATCCGGCCGCCCCTTCCCGGCGCACCACCAGCAGCTTCGAGGCGTCCCGGGGCTCCACGGGCTCCTGGGCGATCCGACTCCCGGGGAGCTCGTAGTCGTACGCCGACGCTCGGGTCAGGTCCGGGCTCACGGCAGGGGGGACCACGCGCTCACTGCGGACTCCGCGGCGAAGGGTTCGACCGCCCGGTTGCGACGAAGGCCGGGGCTCACCCGTCGTCGCCAGACTCGCCGCCGTCGAACAGCTGGATCTGCCCGCGCTCGTCCAGATCGGACGGGACCGCGTAGCCGAACCGCTCGAACGCCCGCTTCGTCGCCACCCGGCCCCGGGGCGTGCGCATCAGGAACCCGTTCTGGATCAGGAACGGCTCGTAGACCTCCTCGATGGTCCCCGAGTCCTCGCCCACCGCCACCGCCAGCGTGTTCAACCCCGCCGGACCCCCCTCGAAGTTCTCGATCAGCGTCTTCAGGATCCGGGCGTCCATCTCGTCCAGGCCGTACTCGTCCACGTCCAGCATCTTCAGCGCGGCGTCCGCCACGTCGCCATCGATCACGCCGTCGGCCCGGACCTGCGCGTAGTCGCGGACCCGTCGGAGCAGACGGTTGGCGACCCGCGGCGTACCCCGGCTCCGCTTGGCGATCTCCTCCGCGCCGTCCGCCGTGCACCCGACCTCCAGGATCTCCGCGCTCCGGACCACGATGTCCATGAGCTCGTCCGCGTCGTAAAAGTTCAGACGCTGGATGATCCCGAACCGGGCCCGCATCGGCGGCGTCATCAGGCCGAACCGCGTGGTGGCGCCCACCAGCGTGAACCGCTCCACCGGCATCGTGATGGTCTGGGCCTTCGGTCCGTCCGACAGCCGGATGTCGACCCGATAGTCCTCCATCGCCGGGTACAGGAACTCCTCGATGATCGCCCGCAGACGATGGACCTCGTCGATGAAGAGGATGTCCCCCTCCTCGAGGTTCGTCAGAAGACCCACAAGGTCCGCCGGCTTCTCCAGCACCGGGCCCGACGTGGTCTTCACCTGCACTCCCAGCTCCCGGGCCATCAGCATCGCCAGCGTGGTCTTGCCCAGACCCGGCGGGCCGTGGAACAGCGTGTGGTCCAGCGGCTCGCCCCGCCCCTTCGCCGCATCGATGGCGATCCGGAGCGACTCCTTCACCTTCGCCTGGCCGATGAACTCCGCCAGCCGCTGCGGACGCAGCGACAGCTCGACTTCCTGCTCCTCGCCCAGCGCTTCCGGGGTCGTGATCTCGGGTTGGCTCATGTCCTCGCCAACCTAACGCGCGGCCGGGGGCTTCGGCCAGTCTTCGGGTCCACGGACCGACCTCCGGTCTCCACGGTACGGACCTTCGCGGGCAAACGCTCGCGAACGCGCGACGGGGACGCGAAGAAGTTGTGCAATTTGTAACTCAAATGATTAACAGATTGCACAATTTGGGGCTGGAAAGAGCTACAGAAACCGCTTTTTGTGCATTTTGTAATCTTATCTATTGACAGGATGCGAAACCGGGGGTAGGTTCGGCGGGACCGATCGCGGGGCCGGCCGGAGAGGGGCCGGGCTCCACTGTATTCCCAGAATCGAGGAGGAGGCCGTTCCGTGAAGTTGATTACGGCGATCGTGCGACCGGACCGGGTCCCGGAGGTGAAGGCGGCGCTGTTCCGTGCGGGCGTCACGGGTGTGACGCTTTCGGCGGTGAGCGGGCACGGCGGTGAGCAGGAGGTCGTCCAGAAGTACCGGACCCAGACGGTGGTCATGGACTTCCACGAGAAGGTGCGGATCGACATCGCGGTGTCGGAGCCGTACGTGGAGCCGACGATCGAGGCGATCGTTGCGGCGGCCCGGACGGGGGAGGTGGGGGACGGTAAGATCTTCGTCCAGGATCTGGAGCGGGTGGTCCGGATCCGGACGGGCGAGACGGACGGTGAGGCGTTGACGCCGGTGACGGCGGACGCGGTGCAGCGTGCGGCGCTGGCGGGCGCGGGAGGTGGGGCATGAGCGAGGCGGTGATGATCTCGGCGGGCGACACCGCGTGGCTGCTGGTCTCGGCGGCGCTGGTGCTGCTGATGGTCCCGGGGCTGGCGCTCTTCTACGGCGGTCTGGTCCGTGGTCGCAGCATGCTGAACACGATGATGATGAGCGCGGCCGCGCTGGCGGTGGTGGGGGTGCAGTGGATCCTGTTCGGGTACTCGCTGGCCTTCGAGCCGGGCGGGTCGTTGATCGGGGGCCTCTCGTGGGTCGGGCTGTCGGGGATCGGGCTGGAGCCGGAGCCGACGTACGCGGCGACGGTGCCGCACTTCGCGTTCATCCTGTTCCAGGCCATGTTCGCGGGGATCACGGTCGCGCTGATCTCCGGCGCGGTGGTGGAGCGGATGCGATTCCCTGCCTTCCTCCTGTTCGCGGTGCTGTGGACCACGGTGGTGTACGACCCGCTGGCCCACTGGGTCTGGGGGTCGGGCGGGTGGCTGGGCGAGCTGGGCGCGCTGGACTTCGCCGGCGGCACGGTGATCCACATCAGCGCCGGCACGGCGGCGGTGGTGGCAGCACTCATGCTCGGGCCCCGTCGGGACTACGGCCGGGCCGCGCTGGTGCCCCACAACGTGCCGATGACGATCCTGGGTGCGGGGCTGCTCTGGTTCGGCTGGTTCGGCTTCAACGCCGGGTCGGCATTGGCGGCGGGCGAGCTGGCGGCGTTGGCGTTCGCCAACACGTTCGCCGCGCCCGCGGCGGCGCTGGTGACGTGGATGGCCATCGACCAGCTGCGGACGGGCCGGTCCACGGCGGTCGGGGCCGCCACCGGTCTGGTGATCGGCCTGGTGGCCGTGACTCCTGCGGCCGGGTTCGTGACCCCGCTCTCCGCGCTCCTGATCGGCGTCCTCGCGGCCGGGATCAGCTACGCGGTGATGGAGCTGCGGGGCCGGGTCCGGATCGACGACTCGCTGGACGTGTTCGCCTGCCACGGTGCCGCCGGCATTACGGGCGCCGTGCTCACGGGCGTGTTCGCCACCACGGCGGTGAACCCGGGCGGCGCCGACGGGCTTCTGGCCGGCAACGCCGGTCTGCTGGGGGTCCAGCTCATCGCGGTGGTCGCCACCATCGGATTCGTGGCCGTGGCGACGGGCGGCGTGATCGTGGCGGTGAAGGCGGTGATGGCGCTGCGGATCCCGCTCGACGCGGAGATCGAGGGCATCGACCTGAGCGAGCACGGCGAGGAGGCCTATTTCGGTGGCGAGCTCGCGAGCCTGACGGGTGTCGGGATCGGCAGCAGCGTGGTCCTGCCGGCCGGCGAGGTCGCCGCGTCCGAGGTGCACGTGCGCGATCCGTCGCCGGAAGCCGCCTGACGAGGCGAGCCGCCGGGTCTCGCCCGTCGACCGCCCCCGACGCGAAACGGCTGCGTCGGGGGCGGTTTCGTTGCATCTTGCGACCAGCGGAGCCCCGGGCGAACCGGGAGGGAAACCGTGCTGCGGACCCTCCGAACATTCTGCCTTCACCCTGTGTACAAGGCGATGAACCTCAAGTGGAGGCATACAATGAATCGTTCATTCCGAGCGATTGCGGTGCTGGCGCTGACCGTCCTGGTCGCGGCGGCCTGCGGCAAGCGGGTCTCCCGCATCGACCCCTCCAGCGTGACCGACCTCTCGGGCCGCTGGAACGACACCGATTCCCGGCTGGTGGCCAACCAGCTGATCCAGCAGTCGCTGGAGGGCGTCTGGGTGAGCAACTACATCGACGCCCACGGCGGGGAGACGCCGGCGGTCATCGTAGGGTCGTTCAGGAACCAGACCATGGAGCACATCCCGGTCAACACGTTCATCAACGACCTCGAGCGGGCCATGATCAACTCGGGGATGGTCCGGATGGTCGCCAGCCCGGAGGAGCGTGCGGAGATCCGGGCGGAGCGGACCGATCAGCAGACGAACGCGCGGGCCGGCAGTCGGGCCCGGATGGCGTACGAGCTCGGCGCCGACTACATGCTCCAGGGCGAGATCACGGCCATCGAGGACCAGGAGGGCCGCGAGCAGGTCGTCTTCTATCAGGTCGATGCCACGCTGACCGACCTGGAGAGCAGCGTCCGGGTCTGGGCGGGGCAGCACAAGATCAAGAAGTACATCGAGCGTCC
>JAWVYT010000015.1:0-18290 GCA_033722595.1 Longimicrobiales bacterium | reverse complement strand
GCGGATGCCCCCCTCGGAGCGGGAACCGGATCGGGAGCAGGAACGGGAGATGAAGGTGGCAGCGACGTCCGCGGCGGAGGCCCGTCATGGTGATTGATTACGTGTCGCCCATGGACTACTTCTGGGCGCTCCTGCCCGAGGCGACGCTCACGTTCTGGGCGCTGGTCATCCTGATGGTCGACGTGTTCCAGCGGGGCAGCGAGCCGGTTCCGGCCCGGCGGAGCATCGCCTGGCTCACGGTCCTCGGCGTGGCGGTCACGGCCGTGGCCAACGGCTGGCTCCTGACCCTCGAGGAGGCCACGGCGACGGGCCCCATTGCGCTGGACAGCTTCCGGGTCTACACGAACTACCTGTTCCTGGGCGCGGCCGCACTCTTCGTCCCGCTCTCGTGGCGGTACCTGGGCGATGAGCGGATGCGGCACGGCGAGCTCTTCGCCCTGCTGCTCCTGGCCACGGTGGGGATGATGTTCTTCGCCGGGACCCGGGACCTGATGCTGATCTTCCTGGGCCTGGAGCTGATGTCGGTGGCGGTGTACGTGCTGACCGCGGTCAACCGACGGGATCGGCGGTCGGCGGAGGCCGGCCTCAAGTACTTCCTCCTGGGCGCGTTCTCCAGCGCGTTCTTCCTCTTCGGCATCGCCATGATCTTCGGCGGGGCCGGGAGCGTGAACCTGACCCGGATCGCGGACGTGGTGCAGGGGAGCGGAAACAACCTGCTCCTGAAGGGTGGCCTCGGACTCCTGCTGGTCGGCTTCGCGTTCAAGGTGGCAGCGGTGCCGTTCCACATGTGGACGCCCGACGCGTACGAGGGCGCGCCGGCCCCGGTGACCGGGTTCATGGCTGCCGCGGTCAAGGCGGCGGCGTTCGCGGCCTTCGTGCGGGTCTTCTTCACCGGGCTGCTCGGGATGTACGCCGTGTGGTTCGGCGCCGTCGCGATCCTGGCGGTGGTCACCATGGTGGTGGCCAACCTGATCGCGCTCTGGGAGGACAGCGTCAAGCGGATGCTGGCGTACTCGAGCATCGCCCACGCCGGCTACCTGCTCGTGGCGGTGGCCACGGCGACCACGCTCGGCGCCGCGTCGTTCCTCTACTACCTGGTGGTGTACACGCTCATGACCATGGGCGCCTTCGCCGTGGTCTTCCTCGTGGGGCAGAAGCACGAGCTCCGCCTCGGAATCGCCGAGTACGGCGGGCTCGGGTGGAAGCTGCCGGTCGTAGGCATCACCATGACCGTGTTCCTGCTCTCGCTGGCCGGGGTACCCCCCACCGGTGGGTTCTGGGGCAAGTTCGCCATCCTGCGGGCCGCCGTGGAGCAGCGCTACGTGTGGCTGGCGGTCACGCTCGTGCTGACGTCGCTCGTGTCGTACTACTACTACCTCCGGGTGGCGTGGTACATGTGGTTCCGGGAAGCCGACGAGGCCGTGGCGGATCGGGAGGTCCGCGTCTCGCCCGGGCTCCGCATGGCGCTGGTGGCCGCGGCGATCGCGGTCCTGCTGCTGGGGATCTTCCCGGCGCAGGTCCTGGAGCTGGCGC
Source organism: Longimicrobiales bacterium (assembly GCA_033722595.1). Lineage (GTDB taxonomy): Bacteria > Gemmatimonadota > Gemmatimonadetes > Longimicrobiales > RSA9 > JAWVYT01. Next base: position 16,757 of record JAWVYT010000015.1, on the reverse strand, counting down.
AGCAGAGCGCGGTGGCCCTCATGGAGATCCCGCTGAGCCGGCTGGCCGCGCCCTGATCGCGGCGCCATACACGTGAGGGTACGGTCCCGGGCCCCGACGGAAAGGGTCCGGGTCGCGTTTTCCCGGGAACCGACATCGAACCTGAACCGATCCGTTCCATGCAGCTGACCGAGCACATCTTCCGTGAGTACGACATCCGCGGCATCGTGGCCGAGGACCTGACCGGCGACATCCCCGAGTGGATCGGCCGCGCGTTCGGCAGCGAGCTGCGGGCCGGCCACGACGGACGGAGCGACCTCCGGGTCGTCGTGGGCCACGACAACCGGCCGAGCTCGCCGGAGCTGGCGGGGAAGGTGGTGGACGGGCTCCGGGCCGCGGGCGTGAACGTCGTCTTCATCCGCACCGTGCCCACCCCGGTCCTCTACTGGGCGGTGGAGAGCCTGGACGCGGACGGCGGCATCCAGATCACGGGGTCGCACAACCCGCCGGAGTACAACGGGTTCAAGATGCTGGCGGACGGGACGTCGTTCTACGGCGCCGCGATCCAGCGGTTGAAGGAGCGGATCAAGAGCCGAACCTTCGAGGATGGGGAGGGCGGGGTCGAGGAGCGCTCCGTCCTGGGCGACTACATGGACGACGTGGCCGGCCGGTTCGAGCTGGAGCGGCCGGTCAAGGTCGTGGTCGACTGCGGCAACGGCGCGGCGAGCCTCGTGGCCGTCGAGCTGCTCGAGCGGATCGGGGCCGACGTGGTGCCGCTGTACTGCGAGTCCGATGGCACGTTCCCGAACCACCACCCGGACCCGACCGTCGACGAGTACATTGCCGACCTGATCGACCGGGTACGGTCCGAGGGCGCGGAGGCGGGGATCGGATTCGATGGCGACGCGGACCGGATCGGAGCCGTGGACGAGAACGGCGAGATCGTCCGTGGCGACCTGCTGCTTCTGCTGTTCGCGCTGGACGTCATCGAGCAGACGGGTGAGGGCCTGCCGCTGGTGTTCGACGTGAAGTGCTCGCAGGCCGTGCCGGACGTGCTCGAGGAGCACGGCGGGACCCCGATCATGTGGAAGACGGGCCACTCGCTGATCAAGGAGAAGATGAAGGAGACGGGCGCGCCGGTGGCGGGCGAGCTGTCGGGTCACATCTGCTTCGCCGACGACTACTACGGCTTCGATGATGCGGTCTACGCGGCGTGCCGGCTCGTGGACCTGCTGGCCCATTCGGACCGGAGCCTGGGGGAGCAGGTCGACGCCTTCCCGGAGTACGTCTCGACCCCCGAGATCCGGGTCGACGTGACGGAGGCCGAGAAGTTCGAGATCGTGGACCGCGCGGTGGCCGCGTTCTCGGAGACCCACGAGGTCATCGATGTGGACGGGGCTCGGGTCCTGTTCGAGGGTGGCTGGGGGCTGATCCGGGCGTCGAACACGCAGCCGGTGCTGGTGCTGCGGTTCGAGGCGCGGACGGAGGCGCAGCTGGAGTCGATCCGGGCGACCATGAAGGGCTGGCTGAGGTCGCAGGGCGTGCAGCTCTGACATGCGTCGCCGGGTCGGGCGGATCGCCCTCATCAGCGTCATCGCCGTCCTGCTCCTGCTGGTCCTGGGCCGGGGCGCGGTGGGGTTCTACACCGACGTCCTCTGGTACGACGGCCTCGGGTTCCTCTCGACCTTCTGGAAGCGATTCGCCCTCGGGCTGAGCGTGCGGGCCGTGGCCGCCGTCGTGGCCGCGGCCTTCGTGTTCGTGAACCTGTGGTGGGTCGCCCGCCACCTCGGCCCCGTCCGCGTGCGCAGACGGTACGGCAACATCGAGATCGCCGAGCAGGTCCCCCGGAAGTACGTGCTGGCGATCATCGTCGGGGTGGCCGTGCTCGGTGGGTGGTGGCTCGCCGAGCTCCAGCTGGATGACGGGGCCGTGCTCGCCGTCGCGAGCTGGATGGACAAGGTGGCCTGGGGCGTCGCGGACCCCCTCTTCGGCCGGGACGTGGCGTTCTACCTGTTCACGCTGCCGGTGGCCACCACGGTGCTGGAGTTCATCACGCTCATCACGGTCTGGTCGCTGGCGCTGGTGGGGCTGGGGCACGTGCTGGTCGGCGGGATCGAGTGGGACGAGAACCGCGTCTCCATGACGCCGGTGGCGCGGAAGCACCTGGGCGTGCTGGTCGCCGTCATGGTGCTGCTCCTCGGGGTCCGGTTCTGGCTCGGGCGGTACCTCCTGGTGGTGGACGGGAACGGGGTGGCCGGAGCGCTCGGCTACACGGACGTGGAGGCGCGGCTCCCGGCAGCGTGGGCGATGGCGTTCCTGTCGGTGGTGGCGGCGGGCGCGCTCGTCTACGGGGCCTGGCGTCGGGCGCTCCTGCCGCCGATCCTCGGCCTCGGCGGCCTGCTCGCCGCCGGGCTCCTCCTCGGTCAGGCGTATCCGGCGCTGGTCCAGAAGTTCCGGGTGGAGCCGAACGAGCTCAGCCGGGAGGCGCCCTACATCCGCTGGAACCTCGAGTTCACGCGGCGGGCGTACGGCCTGGAGACCATGGCGCGGGCGTCGTTCCCGTACCGGAGCGGCGCACGGCCGGACCTGGACCGCCTGGGCGACCAGCTCGCCCATATGCCGCTGTGGGACACGGAGCCGCTGGAGCGGGCGTACAACGAGATCCAGACGCTCTTTCCCTATTACTGGTTCCCGGACGTCGATTACGACCGGTACGGCCCGGCCGGCGCCGAGACCCAGGTAGCGCTCGGGGTGCGGGAGTTCCGGCCCGGTGGGCTCGAGGAGGGAAACCGCACCTGGCAGAGCCTGCGGCTGAACCCGTCCTACATCCGGGGGATGGGCGTCGTGGCCTCGCCGGCTCATCCCGTCCGTCCGGGTGACGGCACGCCGGAGCTGTGGATCCGGAACGTGAACCCCGTGGTGACCGACACGGAAGCGGCGCCGGCCCTCGAGCTCGCACGGCCCAGCGTGTTCTTCGGCGAGACGATGGACGACTACGTGATCATCATCCCCGGTCGCGACAGCGCCTTCACCGGCGAGCCCGGTCGGGACTTCCCACGGGGCGTACCGCTCAGCTCTTTCGCGCGCGAGCTCGCATTCGCCTGGCGGTTCGGCGACGAGACGCTGCTCTTCAGCGGAGAGGTGACCCGGGAGAGCCGCGTCGTCTTCCGCCGCACGCTGCAGGAGCGGGTCGAGGAGCTGGCTCCGTTCATCCTATGGGACCCCGACCCGATGCCGGCGATCGTGGATGGGGGCGTGGTGTGGCTGGTGGACGGCTACACGACGTCGTCCTCGTTCCCGCTGTCCCGCTCGGTGCCGCTGGGCCGCGCCTCCGTCCGCTACCTGCGGCCGTCGGTGAAGGCCTCGGTCGACGCCATCACGGGGGAGACCCACCTGTACGCGGTGCAGGACGACCCGCTCCTGGAGACGTACGCACAGGTGTTCCCCGACCTGTTCGAGCCGCGGGCAGCCATCCCCGAGGGGCTCCGCACGCACCTGATCTACCCGGAGCTCGCGCTCCAGGTACAGGCGGAGATCCTGATGGAGTACCACCTCGAGCGGGCCGAGCCGTTCTACGCCGGCCAGGACGTGTGGCAGCGGCCCCAGGAGTCGGCGCCCAACGGAGGGATGCGAGAGGCGGGGCCGGTCTACGGGCTGCTGCCCGTCCCGCTGGAGCGACGGGTGGCCTTCATCGGGGCGATGCCCTTCATCGCCCGGGGTCGACAGAACATGACCGCGCTCCTCGTAGTCGAGAACGATGGCGACGCGTATGGCGACCTGACACTGTACGAGTTCCCCCGAGACCAGCAGATCCCCGGTCCGGGACAGGTGCAGGCCGTGATCGAGCAGGACCCCGTGATCTCGCCAGAGCTGTCCCTCCTGCGCCAGCGGGGCAGCGGGGTCAACATGGGACGGGTCAGGATCGTGCCGCTGGACAGCTCGGTCCTCTACATCCAGCCGCTCTTCCTGAGCGCGGAGGAGAACCCGATCCCGGAGCTGTGGCGCGTGGTGGTGAGCGACGGCCGCAACGTGGCCATGGACCCGACGCTCCGGGGCGCCATGGCGGGCGTGCAGCTGCCCATGGGCGAAGCGCCCGAGGCTGGCCCGGCTCGGAGGCCCGCCATCGAGCCCGGGGCCGACTGGCCTCGCCGGGCCCTCGAGCTCCTCGACCGGGCACGGGCGCGGCTCCGGCAGGGGGACTGGGCCGGGTACGGCGAAGCGCTGGAGGCGCTGCGAGCGCTGCTGGAGCGCCTGGACGGCGGGGAGCCGGCCGGAGGGTCGCCGTGAGGCCCGCGCCGCGTCAGGGCCGCCCGACGGGCGCGACGGTCGGTTGCCGGTGTATGGGGGCCGGGTTATGATGCCGCCGCCGGATGGCAGGCGGACCATCGTGGTGGCGTTGGGCGGGAACGCGCTCCAGCCGCCGGGCGGCCGCGGCGACATCCACGAGCAGTTCGCCCATACACGGGCCAGCCTGGAGCCGCTCGTGGCACTGGCCCGGGAGGGCTGGCGCGTGGCGGTCGTGCACGGCAACGGGCCGCAGATCGGGGACGACCTCCGTCGGAACGAGGCCGTCCGGAGAGAGATCCCGCCGCTGCCCCCCGGCGTGCTCGTGGCCGGGACGGCCGGCTGGATCGGCTACATGATCCAGCAGTCGCTCCAGAACGCGCTGGACCGGTTCGGCGTGAAGCGGGACGTGGTCACGGTCATCACCCAGGTGGTGGTGGACCCGGACGACCCGGCGACGCACGAGCCGGTGAAGCCGATCGGGCGGGTCATGGACGAGGAGACCGCCCGAGCGCTGAGGGCCGAGGGGGTGCCCGTGAAGGAGACGAGCCGCGGGTGGCGGCGTCTCATCGCGTCGCCCCGGCCGATCCGGATCGTGGAGCACGGCCAGATCCGCCGGCTCGTGGAGGGCGGGACGCTGGTGATCGCCGCGGGGGGCGGGGGCAGCCCCGTCTACATCGCGCCGAAGCTGGGGCTGGAAGGGCTCGACGCGGTCATCGACAAGGACCGCGCCGCTCAGGTGCTGGCCGGGGACATCGATGCCGAGAAGCTGGTGATCCTGACCGATGTGGACGGCGTCTATCGGGATTTCGGGACGGACGATCAGGAGCTGATCGCCGAGCTCACCGTCACCGGTGCGCGGGCGATGCTGGAGTCCGGAGCGCTGGGCGCCGGGAGCATGGCGCCGAAGGTACAGGCCGCGGTGGCGTTCGTCGAGGCGGGCGGTCGCGACGCCCATATCGGCCGGTTGGAGGCGGGACTGGACGTAGTCGAAGGACGAACGGGAACGACGATTCGGCAGGGATGACATGAATATCCACGAGTACCAGGCGAAAGAGATCTTCCGGGACCACGGGATGCCCGTGCCGCCGGGAGAGGTGGCGACGACCCCCGACGAGGCCCGGTCCATCGCCGAGCAGTACGGCGGCAAGGTGGTGGTGAAGGCCCAGGTCCACGCCGGGGGGCGGGGGAAGGCCGGCGGGGTGAAGCTGGCCGACTCGGCCGACGAGGCCCGGGCGCACGCCGAGGCGATCCTCGGGATGGAGATCAAGGGCCTGACCGTGGAGAAGGCGCTGGTCACCCCCGCCGAGGACATCGACACCGAGGCCTACGTCGGCGTCATCGTGGACCGGAGCTCCAAGCAGCCGGTGTTCATGGTCAGCCGGGAGGGCGGCGTCGATATCGAGGAGGTAGCCGAGACGAATCCCGAGGCCATCCGGCGACTGGCGGTTGACCCGCGCTACGGGCTGCTCCCGTTTCAGGCCTACTGGATGGGCGCCAGTCTCTACGACGACGTGAAGCAGCAACGGGCGGCCGCGAAGGTCATGATGCAGCTGTACGACGCCTTCATCGATGCCGGCGCGTCGCTGGCCGAGGTCAATCCGCTGATCACCACGCCGGAGGGCGAGGTGAAGGCGATCGACGCGAAGATGAACATCGACGACAACGAGCTCTTCCGGAAGCCGGAGATCGAAGAGCTGCGGGACACGTCGGCCGAGCCGCCGTCGGAAACCAGGGCGCGGGAGGCGAGCCTGACGTACATCAAGCTCGACGGGAACATCGGTGCCGTGGTCAACGGCGCCGGCCTCGCCATGGCCACCATGGACCTGATCAAGTTCTACGGCGGTGAGCCGGCGAACTTCCTCGACATCGGGGGCTCGTCGAGCCCGGAGAAGGTGATCAGCGCGCTGGAGATCATCACCAGCGACCCGAATGTGGGCGTGATCCTGTTCAACATCTTCGGCGGGATCACCCGCTGCGATGATGTGGCCAACGGGATCGTGACGGCGATGGAGCAGATGGAGTTCGAGCTGCCGCTCGTGATCCGCCTCACCGGGACGAACGAGGAAGAAGGCGTCCGGATCCTCGAGGACGCGGGGATCAGCGCCTCGACCTCCATGGACGAGGTGGTGAAGAAGGCGGTCGAGAGGGCGGGGTAACCCGCAGGCTACGGCGTACTCGGGGTCGTATTCGCATGGGGATCGGGATCCAAGCAGAAGGCTAGATATATCATGGCGATTTTCGTAGACAGGGACACGCGGCTCGTCGTCCAGGGGATCACCGGACGCGATGGGTCGTTCCATACCGAGCAGATGATCGAGTACGGCACCAACGTCGTGGCGGGGGTCACCCCCGGCCGAGGGGGCCAGACGTTCGATGCCGCCGGCAGGAGCGTGCCGATCTTCGACAGCATGGACCAGGCGGTCGAGGAGACGGGGGCGAACACCAGCGTCGTCTACGTCCCGCCCCGGTTCGCGGCCGACGCGGTCATGGAGGCCGCGGAGGCGGGCGTCCTCTTCATCGTGGCCATTACCGAGGGGATCCCGGTCCTGGACATGACCCGCGTGTACCGGTTCGTGCAGGAGAAGGGCGCCCGGCTGCTGGGCCCGAACTGCCCGGGCGCGCTCTCGCCCGGCCAGGCCAAAGTCGGGATCATGCCCGGGTCGATCGTGAAGGAAGGGAAGGTCGGCGTCGTCTCCCGGTCCGGGACGCTGACCTACGAAGTGGTCTACCAGCTCACGCAGGCCGGGATCGGCCAGTCGACGTGCGTGGGCATCGGGGGTGACCCGATCATCGGCACCAACTTCATCGACTGCCTCGAGGCCTTCGAGGCGGACCGGGAGACCGAGGCGGTGGTCATGATCGGCGAGATCGGCGGGACCGACGAGCAGGAGGCCGCCGAGTACGTGAGCCGGTCCATGTCGAAGCCGGTCGTGGGCTTCATCGCGGGACAGACCGCACCCCCGGGCCGGCGGATGGGCCACGCGGGCGCCATCATCAGCGGCTCCGCCGGCACCGCGGAGGAGAAGATGCAGGCGTTCGAGGACAACGGGATCGCGGTCATGGAGCGGCCTGCCGACGTGGTGGAGCTGATCCGGGACGCGCTCTAGGGACGGCTCGACGACCTCATCATGACGCTCCTGGAGCTGCTCCCGGAGGAGCACATCATCGTGCCGCTCCGGGCCCCCGACCTCCGTACGGCGATCCGTACGTTGGTGAACCGCATGGAGGCCACCGGGGCCGTGGAGTCCTCGGACGACTTGGACGGCCGGATCCGGAACCAGCCGCTGCGCGACGTCCTGACCGTGAGCGACGATGTCGTCGTGCCCCACTACCGGACGCCCGCCGCGGATCAGCTGGTGATGGCGCTCGGTGTCTCCCCGGACCCGATCCCGTCGCCGGGATCCGCGCTCGACGCCCGGCCCAGGGTGGTCGCCGTCGTGGTGGGACCCCAGGAGGCCGCGAGCCGGTACCTGCAGGCCATGTCGACGCTGGCCCGCGTGCTCCGGACCCCCGGCCTGGTCGACGCGCTTGTGGCGCAGCCCGACCCGGCAGCGGTCCTGGACCTCCCGCCGCTCCAGGAGGTGCGGATCCAGCCGAGCCTCACCGTGCGAGACGTCATGGCCCACCGGATCCGCTCCGTGGGCCCCGACGCCACCGTCCGGCAGGCCCTCGACCTGATGCTCCGCCACCGGCTGAACTCCGTGCCGATCGTGGGAGAGAAGCGGGAGGTGCTCGGACTGGTGACCGAGAGCGATATCATGCGGGCCCTCATGCCGAAGATCCCACGGGCGGGCGCCGAGGAGGTGGAGACCGACACGGAGCCGGCGGAACGGTCGGTCCGGGAGGTCATGGCCCGGTCCGTCCTTTGCGTGTCGGAAGACCTGGGCGTGAACGAGGTCGCCAGCATGATGATCAACAAGGACGTAGAGCAGATCCCGGTCGTGAACGCCGGCGCCATCACGGGCATGGTGTCCAGGGCCGACATCATCCGGAAGCTGTTCGGCCGGAGCTGAACGGCGCGGTGACGCCCCGATCCGGAACGAGATCCCCGAACTCAACACCATAGACCCCAATGGAACAGACGCTCGCCATCATCAAGCCCGACGCCACGGAGAGGAGCCTAACCGGCCAGATCCTGGCGCACCTCGAGGACGCAGGGTTCCGGATCCGGGCCATGCGTCTCACCCGGCTGACGGAGGCCCAGGCCCGGGAGTTCTACGCCGTCCACAAGAACCGGCCGTTCTACACGGAGCTCGTGGAGTTCATGATCTCCGGGCCGGTCGTCCCGATCCTACTCGAGGCGCAGGACGCGATCGGGAAGCTCCGCGAGGTCATCGGGGCCACGGACCCGGCCGAGGCGGAGGAGGGCACCGTGCGGGCCCTGTACGCCGAGTCGAAGGGGCGCAACTCGATCCACGCGTCCGACGCGCCGGACACGGCCCGACGCGAGATCCGGTTCTTCTTCTCCGAGGCCGAGGAGATCGCGGCGCAGTGACCCGGTCACCGCACGCCGCGGCCGTCCCCTCACGTTGACAGGTGGGAGCGGTTCCGTAATCTTACCAAGCTATGCTTCAAGTCGATCTGAACCGCCTCGCGCGGGACGGTCGGGCACGCCTGGAGGTCGAGATCCCGCAGGACGCGGGGTTCTGGGACGACATCGAGCTGATGCCCCGGTCGCCGCTCGAGGTGCGCCTCGAGGCGCAGCAGGCCGGGCCGGACGTGGTAGTACGCGGCCGGGTGTCCGGCACGTTCGCGCAGGAGTGCAGGCGGTGTCTGGAGCCGGTGGAGGTGGAGATCGACGAGGAGCTGGGTCGGCTGTACCGGGCCGGCGATGCGCTCGAGGAGGAGGAGTCGGAGGACGTGCTCCCGCTTCCGAGAGACGCGGAGCTGGACCTGAGCGAGCCGATCCGGGAGCAGATCATGGTGGCCGCGCCGCGGTACGTGTACTGTCGGGCGGAGTGCCAGGGGCTGTGTCCCCAGTGCGGGACGAATCTGAACGTGTCCACGTGCGAGTGCACGACGGACGAGCTGGATGAACGCTGGGCGCCGCTCCGACAGCTTCAGTCGGACGGGTAGGGAGGCGAGAGATGGCGGTACCGAAGAAGAGGACATCGAAGCAGCGCAAGCGGAAGCGTCGCACGCATCACAAGATGCCGGTGGCGAATCTGGGCGCTTGCCCGAACTGCGGGGACCCGAAGCTGCCGCATCGGGTGTGCCCCACGTGCGGCACGTACAAGGGCGAGCAGGTAGTCGACGTCGACGACCTCTAGGCAAGAGATCCCCCGTTGCGCATCGCCGTAGACGCCATGGGGACGGACCGTCACCCGGCCGTGGAAGTCGAGGGTGTGGTGGCGGCGCTGGAGGACCTCCCCGAATCCTTCGAAGTGATTCTGGTGGGCGACGAGGATCGCATCCGCCAGGAGCTCGACCGGCTTCGTATCGTGGAGGATCAGCGGCTTACCGTCGTCCACGCGTCGGAGCGGATCGACCCCACGGAGGCGCCGGCCGCGGCCGTACGACGGAAGCCGGATTCGTCCATCGTGGTGGGGATCGAGCTGCAGCGGCAGGGCGAGGCGGACGCGTTCGTGAGCGCGGGCTCGACGGGCGCGGTGATGGCCGCGTCGCTGCTCATGCTCCGCCCACTTCCGGGCGTGGACCGGCCGGCCATTGCGGCCATGGTCCCCACGTCGGTCGGTCCCATGGTACTGCTGGACGCGGGCGCCAACGTGGACTGCAAGCCGGAGAACCTCGTCCAGTTCGCCCGTTTGGGCGTGGTGTACGCCCGGGACGTGCTGGGCCGGGAGACGCCCCGGGTCGGGCTGCTGAACATCGGGGAGGAGCCGGAGAAGGGGAACGAGCTGGCGGTGGAAACCCACCGTCGCCTGGAGGCGTCAGGGCTCCACTTCGTCGGCAACGTCGAGGGGCGGCAGATCATCGAAGGGGCCTGCGACGTGCTGGTCGCCGACGGATTCGTCGGCAACGTCCTGCTCAAGTTCTACGAGAGCGTGGCGGGGTTCGTCTTCGGGCTGCTGAAGCGGGACATCGCGGAGGTCGGCGCGGGCGCGACGAGCGACCGGGTGACGCGTATCCTGGATTACGCCGAGTACGGCGGCGCCCCGCTACTGGGGGTGAACGGGATCTCCATCATCTGCCACGGCGACTCGCCGCCCCGCGCCATTACGAACGCGCTCAAGGCGGCCGAGACCGCCTCCAACGCTCACATGGTCGGCCACATCCGCGAGGAGGTCGGCGTGCACCCTGAACCTGCATGAGGATCCCCAAACCGGCCGTAGAGATCGTATCGACCGGGCGCTGGCTCCCGGACCGAGTCGTCACGAACTTCGACCTGGAGAAGGAGCTCGACACCTCGGACGAGTGGATCCGGGAGCGCACGGGCATCGTGGAGCGTCGGATCGCGCCGGACGACGTGGGGGCGGCCGAAATGGGTGCGAACGCAGCCCAGATCGCGATGGACCGTGCCGGGATCCACGCGGGCGAGGTGGACATCATCGTGGTGTCCACGGCGACGCCGGACCGCCTGCTGCCGGCCACGGCGGTGGACGTGCAGGCGAAGTTGGGCGCGGAGAACGCCGCCGCGTACGACATCGCGGCCGCATGCTCCGGGTTCCTGTACGGGCTGACGGTGGCGGAGGGTCACCTGGCGGCGGGCCGGGCGGAGATCGCGCTGGTGATCTCGGCCGAGAAGATGAGCGCGATCGTGGACTGGGACGACCGCTCCACGGCCGTGCTCTTCGGGGACGGCGCCGGCGCGGCCGTGGTCAAGCGGTCGGAGAACGGGCGGGGTCTGATCTCGGCGTTCAACCGGTCGGACGGCACGCTCGCGGAGCTGCTCTGGCGGCCGGCGGGCGGCGCGAAGGAGCCCATGAGCCCCGCGGTGCTGCAGGAGCGGAGCCACCTGGTGCAGATGTCCGGTCGCGAGGTCTTCAAGGCGGCGGTCCGCTCGATGGCGGAGGCCGCGGACCAGGCGCTGCTGCGGGCGGGGTTGACGGGCGACGACATCGACATCCTCATCCCGCACCAGGCCAACATCCGGATCATCGAGGCGACGGCCAAGTACGCGGATGTCCCGATGGAGAAGGTCTACGTGAACGTGGACCGGTTCGGGAACATGAGCTCGGCGACGATCCCGGTGGCACTCGACGAGGCCCTCGAGGCCGGGAAGATCCAGGAGGGGGACTACATCCTGATGGTCGCGTTCGGCGCCGGCTTCACCTGGAGCTCCGCTGTGGTCCAGTGGTAGGGCTGCTGTTCCCCGGCCAGGGCTCGCAGTACGTGGGCATGGGCCGGGACCTCGCGGACACGTACCCCGCCGCCCGGGCGGTCTTCGAGCGGGCGGACGAGGCGCTGGGCACGTCGCTCACGGACGTGATATGGAACGGGCCGGACGACGCGCTCACGGCGACGCACAACGCCCAGCCGGCGATCCTGACGCACTCGGTGGCCGTGCACGCGGTCGTGGCCGATTCGCTGGGCGAGGTGGGGCTGGCCGCGGGCCACTCGCTGGGCGAGTTCAGCGCCCACGTGGCCGCGGGCACGCTGGCGTTCGAGGACGCCGTCCGGGCGGTGCGCCGCAGGGGCGAGCTCATGCACGAGGCCGGGCAGGAGCGGCCGGGCACGATGGCGGCGATCATCGGTCTCGACGACGATGCGGTGGAGCGGGTCTGTCGCCAGGCCGCCGAGGCTGGCGGCGACTGCGTGCCGGCCAACTTCAACAGCCCCGGTCAGGTCGTGATCAGCGGCGATGAACCCGCGGTGGCCCGGGCGATGGAGATGGCGAAGGAGGCGGGCGCGAAGCGGGCGCTTCCGCTGAATGTCTCGGGCGCGTTCCACTCGCCGCTGATGGCGGCGGCGGAGTCCGGGCTGCGGGACCATCTGGAGGAGGTCGACTTCTCCGCGCCGCGGTTCCCGGTGGTCTCCAACGTGTCGGCGGAGCCCGTGTCGGACCCCGAGGAGGCCCGGCGGCTGCTGATCGAGCAGCTGACCTCGCCCGTGCGCTGGACGGCGTCCATGCATACCATCCTGGAGCGGGACCCGGACCGTCTCGTGGAGCTCGGGCCCGACCGCGTGCTGGCGGGGCTCATGCGTCGCATCGAGCGGAGCGCCGACGTGGTCAGCGTGGACACGGCGGAGCAGGTGAACAGCTTCCTGGAAGGGTAGGGGCATGGCGGCAGGCGTGCTGAAGGACAGCGTTGCGTTGGTGACCGGCGGGAGCCGGGGGATCGGCCGATCGATCGCCGGGCGGTTGGCCGCCGATGGTGCGCGCGTGGTGGTGACATCGCGCTCGGAGGAGACCGCCGCCGCGGTGGCCGCGGAGCTGCCGGGTGACGGCCATCTCGGTGCCGGCTGCGATGTGGCGGACCGGGCGGCGGTGGACGCGCTGATCGAGCGGATCGACGAGGAGGTCGGGCCGCTGGACATCGTGGTGAACAATGCCGGGGTCACAGACGACAACATCCTGGTCCGCCTCTCGGACGAGGCGTGGGACCGGGTGATCGACACGAACCTGAAGGGCGCGTTCAACGTGGTCCGGGCCGTGTCGCGGGGGATGATGAAGCGTCGATCCGGTCGGATCATCAACATCACGAGCGTGGTCGGGTTGACCGGGAACCGCGGACAGGTAAACTACGCAGCGTCGAAGGCCGGGCTCCTGGGGCTCACGAAGTCGGTTGCCAAGGAGCTGGCCTCGCGGAACGTCCTGTGCAATGCAGTCGCACCGGGGTTCATCGAGACGGACATGACGGCGGACCTCACCGACGAGGCGCGGTCCACGCTCCAGGGCCAGATCGCTCTGGGTCGACTGGGGGATCCGGAGGACGTGGCTGGAGTGGTGGCGTTCCTCGCGGGCCCCGACGCGTCGTACATGACCGGGCAGGTGCTGGTCGTGGATGGCGGCATGGTGATGTAGGAGGAGCAGAGACAACGCAGGACTCTATCGAGGGCAACAACCCCCTTACCAATCCAACCAGAGAGGACAGGATGGCGGAGAACACTGAGGCCAGGGTCAAGGAGATCATCGTGAACGAGCTGGGCGTCGAGGCCGAGAAGGTGACGCCGGAGGCATCGTTCGTCGAGGACCTCGGGGCGGACTCGCTGGACACGGTCGAGCTGGTGATGGCGTTCGAGGAGGAGTTCGGGATGGAGATCCCCGACGAGGACGCCGAGCAGCTCCAGACGGTGGGTGACGCCATCAAGTACATCGAGGAGCAGGCGGCCGAGTAGGGCCGATCGCGATGGAGACCAGGACGCCGGACGGACGCCATCGGGTGGTCATCACGGGCCTCGGCCTGCTGACCCCGGTGGGGAACGATGTCGAGAGTGCGTGGGACGCGCTGCTGGCCGGGACCAGCGGCGCGGCTCCCATCACTCAGTTCGAGGCCACGGACGAATACGGGACCCGCTTCGCCTGTGAGGTGGACGACTTCGATCCGGAGCAGTACATGGACCGGAAGGAGGCGCGCCGGGCCGACCGGTTCGCCCAGTTCGCCATGGCCGTGTCGGTCCAGGCGGTGGAGGCCGCGGGGCTGGGGCCCGACCTCGGGCCCGCGGACCCGAACCGGGTCGGCGTGATCATCGGGAGCGGGATCGGCGGGATCAGCACGTTCGAGGAGCAGACGAAGACCATGCTCGAGCGCGGGCCCGGCCGGGTCAGCCCGTTCTTCGTGCCCATGTTCATCCCGGACATGGCGGCCGGGCTGGTCTCCATGCGCTACGGGGCCCGGGGCGCCAACTACGCCACGGTCTCGGCGTGCTCTTCGAGCGCGCACGCGCTGGGCAACGCCTTCCGCCTGGTCCAGGACGGGGAGGCGGACGTGATGATCACGGGCGGGACCGAGGCGTCCGTGACGCCGCTGACCATCGCCGGGTTCGGCAACATGAAGGCGCTGTCGACCCGCAACGACGCGCCGGAGAAGGCCAGCCGGCCATTCGACGCGGAGCGCGACGGGTTCGTGCTCGGCGAGGGGGCGGGCGCCATGATCCTGGAGTCCCTGGAGCACGCGCTGGACCGGGGCGCCACGATCGTGGCCGAGATGGTCGGGTTCGGCCAGAGCGCCGACGCGTACCATATGACGGCGCCGGCGCCGGAAGGGGCCGGAGCGCAGCTCGCGATGCGGGCCGCGTTGGACGACGCGGGCTTCGAGCCGGCGGACGTGGGCTACATCAACGCCCATGGCACGTCCACGCCGGCCAACGACGTCAACGAGACGAAGGCCGTGAAGGCCGTGTTCGGCGACGCGGCGAGGGACCTCGTGATGGGGTCCACCAAGTCCATGACGGGCCACCTCCTGGGCGCGGCGGGAGCCGTCGAAGGGATCATCTCGGCGCTGGTCACGCGGGACGGGAAGATCCCGCCGACCATCAACTTCGAGACCCCGGACCCGGAGTGCGACCTGGACTACGCCCACAACGAGCGACGGGACCGGGAGGTCCGGGCGGCCGTGACCAACTCCTTCGGGTTCGGCGGTCACAACGTCTGCCTAGCGGTCCGGCGCTGGGAGGAGTAGCCGACGGGCGACGGCTCCGCGTCGAGCGGTGGGCCGGGAGCGACACCGCGTCGCTCCCGGTTTTCTTTGAGGGGGACAGCATGCGCGCAGGGATCGGATACGACTCGCACCGGCTCGCCGTGGGGCGACGGCTGGTCTTGGGTGGGGTGGAGATCCCCCACGAGATGGGGCTCGAGGGCCACTCGGACGCCGATGCGGCCAGCCACGCGGTGGCGGACGCGATCCTCGGCGCCGCGGCGCTGGGCGACATCGGGAGCCACTTCCCGCCGGCCGACGCGGCGTGGAAGGACGCCGACTCCATCGACCTGCTCCGACGAGTGGCGGGGCTCGTGGCGGAGGCGGGGCTGCGGCCGGTGAGTGTGGATGTGACCGTCGTCTGCGAAGCGCCGAGGCTGGCGCCGTACGTTCTGGCGATGCGGGAGCGGCTGGCCGACGCGCTCGACCTCGGCGTGGCGGCCGTCTCCGTGAAGGCCACGACGAACGAGGGGATGGGCTGGGTCGGGCGCGGCGAGGGGATCGCCGCGCTGGCCGTCGCGGTGTGCGCGGAGACCTGAGGGGACCCGAGTGCTGGAGACGATCACCAGCGCGCTGAGCGCATTGACCCGGCTGCCGCCGGTTTTGCTGTACCTGCTGCTGGGGGCCGGGGCGGCGGTGGAGAACATCGTGCCGCCGGTGCCCGCGGACACGTTCGTGCTCGCGGGCGCGCTGCTCGCGGCTCAGGGGTCGGCCGACGCGTGGACGGTGTTCCTCATCACCTGGTCGTTCAACGTGGCCTCGGCCATCGGCGTGTACGCGGTCGCGTGGCACTACGGTCGCCGCTTCTTCAAGATGCCCATGGCCCGCTGGCTGCTCCGCGAGCACCAGCTGGACCAGATCGGCACCTTCTACCACCGCTGGGGGGTCCCGGCCATCTTCCTGTCGCGATTCCTGCCCGCGTGGCGGGCCATGGTTCCCGTTTTCGCCGGGGTGTCCCGTGTCGGAGCGGTCAAGGTGGTGGCCCCCGTGGTCATCGCGTCGGGTCTCTGGTACGGCCTCCTGACCTATCTCGGCGTGCTCATGGGCCGGAACCTGGATGCACTGGCTCGCTGGTTCGGCGGGATCAACGAGGTGCTGATCTGGATCGCTGCGGCGGTGGGCGTGGCCGTGGCGGTGTGGTGGTGGCGGACCCGGCACCCGAGGGACGGGCCATGAGCTTCCATCGGGAGCGGTTCCACGACTACCTGGCGTTCGAGCGGGGACTCAGTCCCCGGACGCTGGACGCGTACGGACGGGACACGGAGCGGCTGGAGGCGTTCCTCCGGAGCCGCGGGGTGGAAGCCCCGGAGGACGTGGAGGCGCCGGATATCCGGGAGTTCACGTACCATCTCCGCGACCAGGGTCTGGCGCCCAGCTCGATCCGGCGGACGCTGTCCGCGGTCCGCTCGTACTTCGGGTTCCTGCTGGCGGAAGGTCTGGTGGAGGCGGACCCGACGGAGCAGATCGAGCCGCCGAAGACGTGGCAGCGCCTGCCGAACGTGCTGAGCCGGGACGAGGTGCAGCGTCTGGTGGAGGCGCCGGATCCGTCGCATCGGCTGTACTGGCGGGATCGGGCGATGCTGGAGTTCGCGTACGCCTCGGGCGTGCGGGTCAGCGAGCTCAGGGGCCTGAAGGTCCGGGATCTGGACCTGGAGGAGGGGTTCGCGACGGTCCACGGCAAGGGCTCGAAGGAGCGGCTCGTGCCGGTGGGCGGTGCCGCGGTGAAGGCGATCGGGGTCTACCTTCGGGAGCTCCGGCCGCGGCTCGAGAAGGGCGGGGGCAAGGGCGGCGGGGCGCTCTTCCTCAACGCCCGGGGCGGCTCCTTGACGCGCATGGGCGTATGGAAGATCCTGCGGAAGCACGTGGAGCGGGCCGGCATCGAGGGCCGCGTTACGCCGCACACGCTTCGGCACACGTTCGCGACGCACCTGCTGGAGGGGGGCGCGGACCTGG
>JAWVYT010000014.1:0-19253 GCA_033722595.1 Longimicrobiales bacterium | reverse complement strand
GGGCCGGAGCGAGGAGCTGCGGAGCTCCGGGCGGCTGGAGTCGGCCGCGTCCAGGGAGACGGTGTTCCTGCTGAACAACCTGGTCCTGGCGGCGTTCACGTTCACGGTCCTGCTGGGCACGCTCTTCCCGCTCGTGGCCGAGGCGATCCGGGGCGTTCGGGTCACCGTGGGTGAGCCGTTCTTCAACCGGATGACGCTGCCGCTGGCCGTGATGCTGCTCTTCCTGGTCGGCGTGGGGCCTGTGCTCCCGTGGGGCCGGGCCGGCGGCCGTCACCTCAAGCGCTTCGCGGTGCCCGGCGTGATCGGGCTGCTGGCGCTGGTCGCGTACCTGGCGGTCGGCGCGCGCGACGTGCTGGCCGTGCTCGGCTTCGCGTTCGCCGGTTTCGCGCTGGCGGCGAATCTCGGGGAGTTCGTGATCGGCGCCATGGCCCGCCGCAGGGCGCACGGGGAGAACCCGCTGACGGCCACGTGGCGGCTCGTGATGGCCAATCCCCGGCGGTACGGCGGCTACACCGCCCATATCGGGATCCTGCTCCTCTCGGTGGGGATCATCGCGTCGTCGACGTTCACCACCGACCGGGAGTTCACCCTCTCGAAGGGCGAGACGGCCGAAGTGGGAGACTACACCCTCCGGTTCGAGGACATCTGGGGCTCGGATGAGCCCCGGCGGTTCGTCATCAACGCGCAGGTCGCGGTGATGAAGGGCGGGGAGCAGATCGCGGTCATGAACCCGCGCCTCAACTACTACCAGATGAGCGACTCGCCGATCTCGACGCCGGCGGTCCGCACGCGGCTGGACGAGGACCTGTACCTGACGCTCATGGCGTTCGAGCAGGACGGCTCCACCGTGACGCTGCGGGCGCTGGTCGAGCCCATGGTCGCGTGGATCTGGATCGGCGGCCTCCTGATGGGCGTCGGCGCGGGCATCGCGCTGCTGTACCGGAGCCGGCGGGCCGACGACAGCCGGCCGCGGACGCCACGGCCGGCCCCGAGCCGGCCGGCGAGGCAGCGGGAGGGGGTGCCGGCGTGAGCTGGAAGCGCGCGGGGATCGCGATGCTGGTCGCGATCCCGCTCATCATCCTCTTCGCCTGGGGGCTCCGTCGCGGGGACCCGCGGCTGATCCCGTCGCCGCTGGTGGACCAGCCGGCGCCGGGGTTCGCCCTCCCGGTGATGGCCATGGACGGACCGATCGACGGGCGGGAGACGACCGGGGACACGATCCGGCTCTCGGAGCTCCGCGGCGATGTGGTGGTGCTCAACTTCTTCGCCTCTTGGTGCATCCCGTGCCGGGCGGAGCACCGGGACCTGACGAACGTCGCGCGCCGCTATGCGAGCCGAGGCGTGCGGTTCTTCGGCGTGGTCTACAACGACCAGCCACCCGCGGTGCGACGGTACGTCCGCCAGCTCGGGGGGCAGAGCTACCCGGCCCTGCTGGACCCCGGCCAGCGCGTCGCCATCGACTACGGGCTGGTCGGCGTGCCGGAGACCTTCTTCATCGACCAGCAGGGGATCGTGCGCCGGAAGGTGTTCAGCGCGGTGAACGAGCGGCTGCTGGTGGACGAGATCGAGGCCATGCTGGCCAGCGCGAACGGGGACGAGGAGGGGGCAGGACCATGAGCCGTGTCGTCACAGTCATCCTGATGCTGGGGCTCGCGGTGCCCGGGGCGGCGATCGCGCAGGAGAGCACCGGCGCGCCGTCGTCGACCATGGAGGGACTGACCGGCTCCACCATGGGTCCGCTGGAGGACTCGGCCATGGAGGCCCGGGCCACGCGGCTGGCCGCCGAGCTCCGGTGCCCCGTCTGTCAGGGGCTGTCCATCCAGGACTCGCCCTCGCCGCTGGCCCAGCAGATGAAGGACCTGATCCGGAGTCAGGTCGTCGAAGGACGCACGGACGAGGAGATTCACCAGTACTTCATCAGCAAGTACGGCGAGTGGGTCCTCCTGGAGCCGAAGGCCGAAGGGTTCAACCTGGTGGTCTATCTGCTGCCGGCGCTGGCGCTCCTGGCCGGGGCCGGGCTGATCGTGGTGGCCGTACGACGCTGGACCGTCCCGCCCGAGGAGGGCGTGGAGAGCTCCGCTCCGTAGCCGGGACCCTCGCGGCGACGCCGCGGTATTAGGTTCCGGAGCCAACGACCAACCACACGTCCCGGACGCACAGCACGATGTATCCCCACCTCTTCTCCATAGGCGATTTCACCGTCACCTCCTTCGGGCTCATGATGTTCCTGGCGTTCGTCGGGGGCGCATGGGTCCTGGCCCGACAGTTCGAGCAGCGAGGGCTGGACCCGGAGGACGCGTGGGACATGCTCCTGTGGGTCGCCATCGGCGGGATCGCCGGCGCCAAGCTCTATTACGTAGGGCTCCACCCCGACGACCTGATCATGGACCCTGTCGGGTCGCTCACGAGCCGCGGTGGGCTGGTCTGGTACGGCGGGTTCATCGGCGGCGTCGCGGCGTTCTGGTGGCAGACCCGGAAGCGCAAGCTGCCCCTGGCCCGGACGTTCGACAGCGCCGCCCCGGCGCTGGCCCTGGGCTACGCCATCGGCCGGATGGGCTGCTTCCTCGTCGGGGACGACTACGGGCGCCCCACGGACTCATGGGTCGGGATCGCCTTTCCCGAGGGGTACCCGCCGACCACGGCCGGCTACTTCCGGTCCATCGGGTACGACATTGCGCCCGCCATCCCGGACTCGGCCGTCCTCGCGGTGATCCCGACGCAGCTCTTCGAGATCGCTGCGGCCCTCGTCATGTTCGGGATCCTCTGGAAGCTGTCGGGCACGCTGCGGGCCGGTCGCCTGTTCGCGGTCTACCTGGTCCTGTACGGGATCGAGCGGTTCATCATCGAGTTCTTCCGGGCAAAGACCGACTACATCGCCGTGGGCCTCACCACATCACAGGTGGCCAGCGTCGTGCTCCTGGTCATCGCGGCCGTGATCTGGCGCCGCACGGCGGACACGCCCGAGCCGGACCCCTCGGCTCCGGCGGCCGACCGGACAGCCGTGGCGGGATCCACGACCCGGAACCGCTGACCGTGCGGGCGCACGTCGCCGGCCCCGCGACGCTCGCGGCCCTGGCCACGCTCGCCGTCGTGATCCCGGCGACGGCGCAGGCTCCACGGGACTCCGTTCCGCAGGACACCGTCGTCGTCGGGCCGCGATCCGGGCTCGGCTACACGCCCCCACGCCTCTCCATCGCCGGCTTCGTCGGGCTGCCGGGGAGCGGACCGGCCCAGAGTCATCCCGTCCGGGCCTCACGACGGGATCTCACAGGCGTGGTCATCGACTCGACGCTCCTGACCCGCTCGGTCGAGATACGGGGCGGTTGGCACGGCGGCGTTGCGGCGACCTTGGGACTCGGCCGCGACTGGGCGGTCCGCCTCGGCGCCGGCTACTCGACCGCGACGCTGGCGACCGAGTACAGCGGCGAGAGCGAGATCTTCGTCGCGGACGCCAACGAGCTGGCGGGGAGCGAGGTCGCGCTCCGGGTCGCATCGCTCGAATCCGCCCTCCTGTACCGCATTCCGTCCAGCCGACGGGTCCAGCCGTACCTGGAGCTGGGAGGCGCCGTGAGCCGGTGGAGCACCGACGGGGGCCTGCCCGGGACGGCGTCGCTCCGATCAGCCGTAACCCGGTTCGAGGCCCTCGCCGGTATCGGCGGGATCATCCCGCTCACGGGCCGACTCTCGGCCCGGGTCCACGCCTCGACACGCGTCTTCCAGACCCCCGTGCAGGTGGCGCCCGCGGGCGATACGCTGGTCACCGGCGCCACTCTGGTGCTGGTCTCGCGACCGGCCGCCACGACGGAGTTCGCGGACCCCAGCCGCGAGGCGGTCGATCTCCTCCGGCTGCAGGTGGGGATCAGCTACGACCTGGGCCGCGTCAGCGAGCCCGTGGCGCCGCCTCGAGAAGGAGCGGCCGGGACGACGTCGCCACCCGACCGCTGACGGGATCACGGATCCGCACGAACAGCGTGTACGACCCCGGGTCGACCCCCTCCAGGTCCACGGCAAAGGTGATGGGCAGGGGGTCCTCGGCCTCGGCCACCGTCTCCCACCGGATCCGGGCCGCCATCCGCTCCTCCGCCAGCCCCAGCGTCCGGCCCAGCCAGTGAACCGCCGCGGACAGGCCCGAGGGCGCGGGCGGCTCCAGCCACCACTCCACCACGTACCGGGCCCGACCACCGGAGCGGGCCAGTCCGCGCACCGCGACCCACACCTGCATACGATCGACGGCCAGGACGGTCGCAGGGAACGGGCGCAGCCGGAAGCGCCCTTCCTGGTCCGAGAGTGGCACCGTCTCCGACGGTAGAACCGGCTCCGGCCCGCGCGCAGAGTCGGGGAGCGGCGCCGAAGCGGACGGCGAGAGCGGCAGCCGGGGGACGGGGGCCAGGACCGGGTCAGAAAGCGCCAGCGGGGCATCCGGCCGCTCGACCCGGTACAGCGCGCGGCCCCCACGGCCGGCCGTCGGGTCCGTGACCTCGGCCTGGAAAACAGATGTTTTGCGGGGCAGGGGGGACTCGGCCCGCAGGACGGTCGCGCCACCCGGTCCTCGACCGACGCGAGCCGGGGCACGCGCCAGCTCGGTTCCCAGCGTGTCGAAGAGGGCCAGGACCCCGACGGGCGAGGCCTGGTCCGGGCGAGGCCGATCCCGGACCGCGGAGTGCCGCGGGAGGGTGTCGGGCGAGAGGCTGGCGTCCACCCGCAGGATCCAGCCGTCGGCCGTGGGGATGCGGCTCACCTGGACGTCCAGACCTCGGACACGGGGCAGCGTCACGGGCTGGTAGGCGGATTCGGCCGTGTCGCGCTCGAGTGGTGAGGGCGCGCCCGGCGGCGGTGGAAGCGGGATCCCCTCGGTCAGGAGGGCCCGAGGCACGAAAGAGACGGCGTCCGGCGGATACCGACGTATGACCTGTCGACTCCACGCCAGGCGGAACGGCGGCCGCCGCACCTGCTCGCTGCGGGTCGGGACGCCGTAGCGGAGGACGAGCTCCTCGTGATCGCCGCCCCACGCGAGGGCGCCCCGCCCCCGGGGCCCGTCATCCAGGATCCGGATCCAGGCGTGGCGTGCGTAGTGGGCCGAGCGTCGCTCGTTGCCCGGCTCGGTCAGGAATGGATCGGAGAAGGCCCAGAACCGCCGGTTGTAGGCCTCCCGGCCGGCCGGATCGAGGTCTCGATAGCGATCGGCCTCGGCGGGCGTCAGCAGCACGCGTACGTCATCGAGGGCGAGCCGGTCCTCGGGGGTCGACAGCGAGCGGGCGCTGTCGAAAGCGGTCTCCGCCGCCACGAAATCGCCGGCATGGTGCAGCGCCAGGCCCAGCAGGAGCAGGCCGGTGGGGCCCGGAGCCGCCCAGGCGTGGGTACGGGCCGGGGGCACGGCCTCGCCCGGACGGCCATCGGCGATCAGGTATCGGACCAGCCCGCCCGCCGCTTCGGGGTCGCCGGGGTCGACCGAGAGCCACTCCCGGTACGCCCGTACCACGCGTCGACGGGCCTCCGTGACGTCCGGGTCCTCCCGATCGCTGTCCGGCTCGGCGTCCGCACCATCCCCGAACCGGAGACAGAACCGACCCACCCACTCGTCGCACTCGCCGTCGAAGCCGCCCGCCCGGTACGGGGCGCGCTCACGAACGAGCGTTTCGTAGCGGTACGCGACCGCGAGGGCCCGGTCCTCGAGCTCCGGGGCCTGCGCCGCGGCCTCCAGGGGGGCGGCCGCCGGCATGAGGAGAAGAAGCGCTGGCGCACCCCGACGGACCGCCGCGCCGATCCCCGACCGGCGAATGACGTCGCCCGACCCCACACGTCGAGCCGTCCTGTAGAACCCTGCCTTACCCATACCGAACGCTAGCACGCGTCGGGACCCTGGTTCAAGGACGTCGCTAGGGGGAGTTTTCCGGGCGGCAGCGGCGTTGACGACGGCAAGCACCCTCGGTAGCTTCCGGCCCTCGACAGCAACGCAATCAAGGCAGGATCGAGCACACATGGCCAAGAAGCACCCTACGTCCTCCCGCGTACACCGCCAATCCGATGTCCCGGATGACGCGTTCGTCGGCACCATCCGCCGCGTCATCGACTGGGTCCAGGACAATCAGCGGGAGGCGATCATCGGCGCCGCCGCCATCGCCATCGTGGCCGGTGGCGCCGTCTGGTTCGTGGTCCAGCAGCGGAGCCTGGAGAGCACCGCCCAGACCCGCCTCAGCCAGGTCCAGCAGACGGTCGCCAGCGGGAACATACCCCTCGCCGTCCGCGACCTGCAGTCGTACCTCGACACGTTCGGGGGCACCGAGGCCGCGGACCAGGCCCGGATCATCCTCGCGGATCTGCTGATCGCGCAGGAGCAGCCCGAGGCCGCGATCGATGCCCTCGGGAACCTCCCGAGCCGCCTGGACGCCGCCTTCGGGATCGCCGCCGCCAGGATCGAGGCCGCGGCCCTCGAGCTCCTGGAGCGCTACGACGACGCCATCCAGGCCTACCTCGACATCGCCGACAACGCGCGGTTCCCGTTCCAGCGACGGGAAGCGCTCGCTGATGCCGGCCGCGTCCAGCTCCAGCACGGCGACCCCGAAGCCGCCGTCGACCTCTTCGATCGCGTCCTCGAGTCCTTCGAGGAAGGCCAGACGGGCCGGGGCTACTACGAGATGCTCCTCGCCGAGGCTAGGGCACGCGCCCGCACGGGGCAGGGCAGCACCACGGTTCCCGCGCCCGCCGAGATGACTGCGGACTCCGCCGCCACGAGCTGAACGCCAACCGGGGGCATTGCCCCGAACCGCTGGCAGCGAGCGCGGCCGGCACCCACGAGCGGTGTCGGCCGCGTCTTTTTTCTCTGCGGCACGTCCAACACCCGGGTCCCACGTGGCTGATGGCATGATCCCGTCCCACAACACCCCCGAGCCCCGCGGCTCTCCGCTTCGCATAATATACGTTATGTAAACTTGCGGTCGAGAATGTGAGAGGGCGTCACCCCGTCGGCCGCCCCGCCCCGGCGAGCGACGCGATGGCCGACATGAGCCGCTCGCGAGCCTCCGGGAGCGCAGCGTTGCGGGCGGAACGGTCGTCGAGCTGCGGAAACCGCATCGGTGGGCCGATGCGAATCCGGATCGTGCCCCGGCGGATCCTGCGGTGCCAGCGTGGCCACACGTCGTACGCGCCGGAGATCCCACACGGGATCACGGGAACGCCGGCCTTGAGGATCAGGCGCACGGTTCCGAGCCGGGCGGGCTTGAGCTCCCCGTCCCAGGTCCGCTCCCCTTCGACGTAGATCCCCACGCCCCGTCCGGCCTCGAGGTGACGGAGCGCGATGCGCACCGCCTGGGGGTCGATCTCGAAGCGACGGACCGGGAACGACTTGAGGCGCTTCAGGAACCCGCCGATGACCGGGTTGGAGAACTCCGTGCTCTTGGCCATGGTGTACATGGGCCTGGGCACCACCGCCTGGATCAGGACCGGGTCGAGGTAGCTCTGGTGGTTGGCGATGAGGAGGAACGGCCCGTCGTCGGGCACATGTTCGAGCCCGTCGACATCGAGGCGCCCTACGAGGGGCCAGACGGCCTTTACCAGGCGCTGTGCGAAGCCGTAGAACGTCATTCCGTCACGATCCGGGGCTGGAACTCGAGGATCTCTCCCAGGCCGGTCCTGCGGTAGAAATCTCGAAGCGCGGCGTGGAGGAGCTCCTCCCAGAGGAAGACCGAGTCGTCGGCGAACCGGAACGACACGAGCGGTTCCCCCCTGCGGTTGATCTGGAGGCTGCTGGAGCTGGCCTGCACGGCCGTAAGCGACTCCAGCGGCCAGCTCTCGGGGCCTCCCTCCTCCGGGACCACGACCAGGCGATCCTTCCGCAGCTCCAGCGACGCCGGTGCGTCCTCGCCCCACAGCTCGATACGGTTCAGGTAGCCTTCCCCGTCCCGGACCGTATCGAACCCCGTGACGCGCGCCATCTGGACGTGCGCGGAGCGAATCACATGATCCGCCGTATCACCTTGTGTGACAATGGTTTCCGGGTCCGGAAGCATCCGCAGCCACTCGACCGGGCGGCGCACGATCTCCGAGCCGTCGGGTCGGCGGGCCCGGATCCGGGCGCCCCGGTCGCGTGCGTACCGGGTCCCGCACGCCCGACATCGATGCTCCGATCCGTCGGCGACCAGCCCACGATCCGCCCCGCACTCAGGACACGCCCAGAGGAGATCGCGGAGCGCCATCAGGCTCAGAGCCGGCCGAAGAGGTCGGCGAGACGGAGGGCCCAGACTCGCCAGACGGCTTCCCAGATGATCCGCCTGGACATCTTCGACTCCCCCACATCGCGGTCAGCGAAGACGATGGGGATCTCGCCGATGGTGAAGCCGTTGCGCCAGGCCCGCAGGCTCATCTCGATCTGGAAGCTGTAGCCCTCGGAGCCCACCCGCTCCAGGTCGATCGCCTCCAGGACCTCGCGCCGGAAGCACTTGAACCCACCGGTCGCGTCCGTGACGGGCAGCCCCGTAACGACCCGGGCGTAAATGTTCGCTCCGTACGAGAGGATCAGACGCGTGATCGGCCAGTTGATGACCGTGACCCGGCCGTGGAGGTACCGCGACCCCAGGACCACATCGAACTCGCGGATCGCGTCGAGGAACTGCGGCAGGTGCGACGGGTCGTGGGAGAAGTCGGCGTCCATCTCGAAGAGGGCGTCGTACCCCTCGTCCAACCCCCACCGGAAGCCGGCCAGGTACGCCGTCCCCAGCCCGAGCTTCCCTTCCCTGTGCAGCACGTGCACCCGATCCGACGCTGCCGCGAGCTCGGCCGCCACCGCTCCGGTGCCGTCGGGCGACGCGTCATCGATGACCAGCACCTCGAGCCGCGGGTCCTTCGACAGGATCTGCGGCACCAGGCGCGGGATATTCTCGCGCTCGTTGTACGTCGGGACGATGACGAGGGCGCGTTCCAGCCGGTCGTTCATACGAATCGGGATGCGATGGACCTCTGCCTCGCGTGCAGCGACCCCGAAGGTACCGGGATGGACCCCCACCTACAAGGCGGCCCGTGCGACCGCACGGAGCGCCCACCTGATAGATCAGATGACATGAACATGGCTATCTATCTATAAAATAACTATTTATGAGGATCTTGCTCGAGCCGTTCTCGGGGCACATCGGCGCCCCGGCCCGGGGGGTGCAGGGCGGACACGGCCTGGTCGAGGCGGACTACGTCGAAGCCCAGGTCCCGGGCGATATGGACTGCGTCGCGGACCCGCTCGAGTGCCTGTACCCCTGCGAAGTAGGGGTGGTCGTAGACCACGGCGAGGCGGTGGTGGGCCAGCCGACGGCGGAGGTCGTCGTGGAAGGCGGTTCTGTGGAGGCCTCGTGCCGCGAGGTTCTCGAGGTAGGCCACTCCGCCCGGCTCGGCCGTGATCGCGGTGGGCACGGAGAGCAGGCGCTCGGTCCCGTCCGCGATTCGTACGTCGTCATGATTGGGGCCGTGGTCATCGGCCATGTATCGGAACCCGAGCTCCTCGAGGATCCGCGGCAGCGGGCTTGGGCTGGTCCAGCCCGGCGACGCGAACCCGTCGGGTCGCTCGCCGACGATGGTCTCGAGCGAGTCCCTGGCCGCGGTGATCTCGGCTCTCAGGCGGTCCCCGGACCACGTACGGGCCGCCGCTTGCCAAGCGGCGTGGTTCGCTCCACCGTGCAGGCCGAGCTCGTGCCCCGCCTCGGCGGCGTCCTGCAGCACGTGGGGAGCGCCGGCCCCGACCCGCGGGTTGGCGATGGCGGCGATGAGCGTATCCCGGACCCCGAGCTTGGCGGTGGCCGGCAGCTTGGCCGCAGTCGCTTCCGCCCGCTCGCCACCCCGTCGGATCCTGCGGCGCAGGGTGTGGGTCCGGGAGACGGCCCGGCCCATGTTGACGAAGAAGGTGAAGCGGGCGTCGAGATCGGCGGCCAGCGCGAGAAGGTTCGGCACGCCCTGTCGCACGCACCGGTGCGTGTCGACGTCGAACCGGAAGCAGAAATAGCGATCCACGGCGTGCGGGTCTCCTGGCGCGGGTTCAGCCAGGGACCAAGATACGGGCGAACGGGACGCGCGTCAGGGCCGGCGGACCATTACCTTTCCGCCGGATTGACCTTGAGACGAGTGACACCGGAGAAGGCACAGGTGGAGGGGACCTCGAGGAGGAGGGAGAGCGGGCCGGGCGCGGTCCAGGACGCGGGGTCCGGGCCCGTCCGGATCCTGACGGTGGTGGGCACCCGGCCGGAGGCCATCAAGATGGCCCCGGTGCTGGCCGCCCTCGCCGGCGACGATCGTGTGGATTCCCGGCTCGCGCTGACCGGCCAGCATACCGACCTGGTGGATCAGGTGCTCGGGGCGTTCGACCTCGCGCCGGACTACGATCTCGGCATCATGCGGGCGGGACAGACGCTGTACGACGTGGCCCACGGCTGCCTGCGAGGGCTCCGGGAGGTGGTGCAGGACTTCTCGCCGGCGGCGCTGCTGGTCCAGGGTGACACGGGCTCGGTGTTCTACGGCGCGCTGGTCGGCTTCTTCGAGGGGGTCCGGGTCGGTCACGTGGAGGCGGGGCTGCGCAGTGGGCAGAAGTGGGCGCCGTACCCGGAGGAGATGTTCCGTCGTCTGACCGATGTGCTGTCGGACTGGTACTTCGCCCCGACGCCGGCGGCGCGGGCCAACCTGCTGGCCGAGGGCGTCGAGGCCGGCGTGCACGTGACCGGCAACACCGTGGTCGACGCGCTCCAGGACGTGGCCGACCGGCTGAAGGAGCCCGAGAACGCCGTCCTGGGCCGGTTGGTGGACGGCGTCCGGTCCGGGGACCGGCGTCTGGTCCTCATGACGGCCCACCGGCGGGAGTCGTTCGGCGAGCCGCTGCGAGCGGTGTTCCGGGCCGTACGCGACGTCGCCGACCGTCACCCCGGGCTGGAGATCCTGTACCCCGTCCATCCGAACCCCAACGTGCGGGAGCCCGCCGAAGCGATCCTGTCGGACCACCCGCGGGTCCATCTCACCGACCCGCTGGGGTACCTCGACCTGGTCCTCGCCATGAAGCACGCTGCGCTGGTTCTCACGGACTCGGGCGGGATCCAGGAGGAGGCGCCGGCGTTCGGGGTCCCGGTCCTGGTCCTCCGGGATGTGACGGAGCGGCCGGAGGGCGTCGACGCCGGCGTCGCGCGGCTGGTCGGGACCGATCCCGAGCGGATCCTCGCCGGGGTCGAGGCCGCGCTGGCCTCCGGGGTGACCGCCGGCGTCAACCCCTACGGCGACGGCCGCGCGGGCCGCCGGATCGCCGACATCGTGACCTCCGACCTCCTGGGAGCGACCCGCCGGACGACCGACTGGTCCGGAGCGCCGTGAAGATCCTCATGCACTGCGTCTACTTCCCCCCGGAAGTGGGCGGGCTCGAGAGCCACGTGTACCACCTCTGCGCGGCGCTGGTCCGGAAGGGCCACGAGGTCGGCATCGTCACGTCGCTCTCCCGACCCGACCTCCCCCGCTACGAGGAGATGGCGGGCGTGCGCGTCTGGCGGACGCGGCTCCCGGGTCGGAACCCCCTGGGCTGGGCGGCGCACGCGCTGGGCTCCCTGCCCCGACTCCGGGCCGAGGCACGCTCCGCCGACATCCTGCACGCCCAGGCGTTCCAGTCGGCCGCACCGGCCCTCCTGGCCCGCCGACGCTCGGGGGCGCCCGTGGTGACGACCTGGCACACGTCGCACTTCCTGAAGCGGGCCGGGCACTGGTTCTGGCGCCCGCTGTTCCGCCGGCTCATCGCCGGGTCGGACTACAACCTGGCCGCGAGCCGCGAGATCGCCTCCGTCGCGGAGGCCGTTGCCCCGGGCCACCGCGTCGAGGCGCTGACCAACGGCGTGGACACCGACCTCTTCCGACCCGTCGAGCCCGCGCTCCCACCCACCGACCGCCGGCGCCTCATCGTGCCCCGGCGTCTGTTCGAGAAGAACGGCGTCGAACACTTCATCCGCGCGCTGCCGCAGATTCACGAAGCAGTGGACGTCGAGGCCGTGCTCGTGGGAGACGGCCCGGAGCGCGGGCGCCTGGAAGAGCTCGCCGCGACGCTCGGCATCCGCGACCGGGTGCTCTTCCTGGGGGCGCGGCCCCATACCGACATGCCCGGGATCCTGGCGTCGGGCGAGCTGGCGGTCTTCCCCTCCCTCATGGAGGCAACCTCCGTGGCCGCCCTCGAGTGCATGGCCTGCGAGCTCCCCGTGGCGGCGTCCGACGTCGGCGGCCTGCCGGAGATCGTGGACCAGGAGGTCGGCAGCCTCTTCCGCCCTGCCGACCCCCGGGACCTGGCCGAGACCGTCGTGCGCCTCCTGAGCAGCCCCGACCTGGCCGACCGGGGCCGGCGGGCCCGGCGACGGGTCGTCGAGCGATGGAGCAACGACCGACTCGCCGAGCGCCACCTGGAGATCTACCGGACGCTCCTCGCCGACTCGCGGCGGTGATCATGCCGCTCCGCATCCCGCGACCCCGGATCCCGGAGGACCTCGGCATGATCAGCCGCGACCCGGCCCGGCTCGGCCGGCAGCTCTCCGCCCTCGTGGATGTCATCGCGCGCTACCTGGCCCAACCGTTCGCGACCCCGAACCCCACGCCCGTCATCGTCCTGGGCAACCCGAAGACCGGGACCACCGCCATCGCGGCGCTGCTGGCCGCCTACGGCGATCTCTCCGCCACGCTGGACCTCTGGCCCCGGCTGCGACGTCCCGAGACACTCGCGGCCGTTCACGACGGCTCCATGCCCTTCGCGGCCTTCGTGGACCGGTTCCGGGCCGAGTTCGCACGCGACCTGATCAAGGACCCGCACCTCACCTTCGTCTATCCGCAGCTGGCGGCGCGGTTCCCGGACGCCCGCTTCGTGGTCGTGGTCCGCGATCCCAGGGACACGATCCGGAGCATTTTGAACCGACTCGGGCTGCCGGGCGACCTGGACGAGCTCGGGCCGGAGCACTATCGGCGGATGCGTCCGCTCTGGGAGGCCGTAATCGACTCCCCCTGGCTCGACGTGGGAGACGGGAACTACGTGGAGCGGCTGGCCCGACGCTGGTCGCTGGCCGCCCGGGTGGCCCTCGACCACGAGGACGCCGTGGAGCGGATCCGCTTCGAGGACTTCCTGCGGGACAAGCCCGGTGCGATCGCGGAGCTGGCCGGTCGCCTGCGCATCGAGCGCCGGGGGGAGATCGAGCGCCAGGTCGACCGGCCGTTCCAGCCCGCCGGGGACCGCAGCGTGAAGTGGGTCGACTTCTTCGGACCCGTCAACCTGGCGGCGATCGAGAAGGCGTGCGAGGCGGAGTCGCGCGCGCTCGGCTACCCCCCGTCGCCGGGCCCCTCAGGCCCGGCCCGAGAGTGACCGCCGTCGCCTTCCGTGACGCCTCCGCGTCCGTCGATCCGCCGCTCGGGCACGAACAGCAGGACGAGCACGACCCCGAGCAGCTCCGCGGCGATCGTCCATAGCCGGGCGGCGATGGCGACGATGGCCGCGGCGCCGCTCGGGATCAGCGGGCGCAGCAGCGACGCCATGGTGGCTTCCCGCACCCCGATCCCGGCCGGCGCCACGAAGGCGACGTAGCCGGCGATGAACGCGAACGCGTAGATCCCGGTGAGTGGAAGGATGTCTGGGAGCTCGAGTCGGACGATGGCGTCCGCGAAGAGGTAGAACGCGATCCCGTTCATGGCCCAGTGCACGAGGGACAGGAGCATCAACTCCGCGCTGGCCCGCCAGCCACCGGTCCACGCGATCGTCTCCCGCCTGGCCACCTTCGACAGGAGCGCGAGGCACAGCCCGATGATCCGCGGGTGGGACCCGACGAGCGCCAGGGCGACCGCGGCGGGCAAGACCACGGTAGGATCGGACGGGACCGCCGGGATCAGCTCGGCGAGGATGACCGAGGCCGTAATGATCCCCGAGAGCAGGATGAACCCGGCCTGAACGAGCATCGAGCTCACCATGACACGGGGCGAGAGCCCGGAGCGAGCGGAGAGCTGGCCGACGGCGACGAACTGCCAGACCTTCCCGGGTATGAAACGCGCGATCCGGGAGACGAGAGAGATCCGGAGTAGGGTCGAGAAGCCGGTGGGCGCGGTCGCGAACCGAGCCAGCACGCGCTTCCAGATGAAGGCCGCCCATGCGTACGTACCGGCAAGGGCCGCGATGCTGACGGAGAGCTGCCCCCAGCGCGCCTCCCATTCGTAGGCGGCGATGTCCGTCCAGTTGCGTCGGATCGTCAGCGCGAGGAAGGCGACGCCGGCGCCGACCACGAGCACCGTGGCCGCCCTCCGCGCGACCGTCGCGAGCTTCATCCGTCCGGGGCTGCGGGCCGCCGCCACCGGCGCAGGACCAGCACCAGGCCGTAGCCCATCAGGAGCGCGAATCCGGCCGCGTAGATCCAGAACCCGACGCGCAGGCTGGTGGGCCGGAACCGGAACGTGACCTCGTGCTGCCCCGCGTCGACGACCACGCCCCGGAAGGTGTGGTTCGCGAGCACGATCTCGGTCGGCTCGCCATCCACCTGTGCTTCCCACCCCTGGTACATGTTGTCGGCCAGGACCAGGAGCGACCGGGCCGCCGCATCCGTGCGCACCACCACCCGATTCGGGGAATAGTCCACGAGCTGCGCCGTGCCGGGAACGTCCGCGGGCTCCGGACCCCCGCCCTCCGGCTCCCGGTACAGGATCGCCGTCTGCGTCGGATCGAAGCCCGGAGCTCGCATGGCCGCCAGCGCGCCGTCCGGCTCCGGCGCCAGCCGGACATCGTTCACCAGGTAGGCGCGCGGCAGCGCGTTCGGGTTCTCGTAGACGATGGCGCGACCCCGATGCACTTCCGGCCAGGGCACCTCCAGCTCCACCCCGGCGATGATGTAGCGGACGTTGGCGGCGTTGATGAAGCGGGTGTCCTCCAGGAAGTTGTGCCAGTCCACGTACGTCTCATCGCCTGCGCCGACGAACTCGTTGTAGCGCTGGAGCTGGTTCCCGTGCTCGCCGCCCGCCTGGTCGATGTCGTGTTTCATCAGGTAGTTGGCCCCGCCGCGGTACACCTGGCCGAACGGCAGCACCCACACCCGGTCCCGACCGGGCTGGCTGAGGAGGAACTCCACCACGTCGTCACGGGCGAACATCTGGTCCGGTGACGGGACGGTGTGGAAGAACCGGCGGTCGATGATCCAGAGATCCGCCACGGTCAGGACGGCCAGCACGACCACCGCGGCCCGCCGCCCGACCCGATCGCTGAGCCACGCCCAGAGCACGCCGGCGATGGCCGCCGCGAACAGCGCGAACCGGAACACGCCCACCGCGCGGCCGGGGTCCTCGGCCCCGGCGTTCACGGCCCCGGCCAGCAGCACCCCGGCCCCGGCGATGGCGATGGCCAGCCAGCCGACGATGGTGGCCGGCGACCGGCCCCCATTCTCGTCCGGGGGCTCGGCGCGCTGCGCACCCCCTGCCCCGCCCCCACCCGCGGCGTCGGTCTCCCCGCCGGCGCGCGCATGGAGCGATGCGAGCCGCTCCAGCGTCAAGGCCGCCATCATCACGAGGGAGAACGACACCAGGAAGAACGCGATGGACGGTGCCCGGAACATGGTCGTACCGGGCAGGACCGCGTAGTACAGCCGGTAGAGCGGCGTGTGGCCGCCGAACGAGATGCTCAGGGCGAACAGCGAGAGGCCGGCGAAGAAGAGCCAGTAGCGGTCCCGTCGCATGTAGTAGAAGCCCAGCCCGACCAGCAGCAGCACGAACGCCCCGGCGTACTCGGTGTGCAGCTTGAACGGATTGGCGCCGCGGTAGGACGGGAACCCCGGCTCGCCCGTCATGGGGTCGCCCACGCTGACGCCGACATCCTCGGGCACCGCGAGCCCCGTGATCTCCCGCGGCGGCATCGACCACGACGTGGAGTACTCGTACCCACGACCGTCCTCGCCGATGGCGCGCGGCGACGCGTCGATATAGCCGAGGAACGGCAGGAAGTTGACCGACGCCAGGGCGAACGCGAACGCGACGGCCCCGAGCCCCAGCGCCACACGTCTGGCCAGCGGCTTCGGGGCCTTCAGGTGCCCGGTGCGCCAGAGCGCGAACAGCGCCCAGAGGCCGCCGGCCAGCAGCAGGTAGTA
The DNA here is from genome assembly GCA_033722595.1 of Longimicrobiales bacterium. Taxonomy (GTDB): domain Bacteria; phylum Gemmatimonadota; class Gemmatimonadetes; order Longimicrobiales; family RSA9; genus JAWVYT01. Next base: position 3,162 of record JAWVYT010000014.1, on the reverse strand, counting down.
CGCGCTCTGGATCTGGAACGACAGCAGCGCGAACCCGAGGGTCGCCGCCGCCCCGGCGAACGACGGCAGCGTGCCCTTGCGCGCGCCGCGGTGGAGGAAGAAGAAGAACAGCGGTGCCAGCGTCGCCACGATGATGCGGCCGTCGTGGCCGGCGTACACGAACGACATCGTGAGCCCCGTGAACTGGAACGCGAGGCCCGCGACGAACGCGATCCAGCGTCGGACATCCAGCTCCCGGGCCAGCAGGTACGTCCCGATCCCGGCGAAGGAGAAGTGGAAGATGAGGCTCGCGGCGAACAGCTTCGAGACCGGCAGCACGAGGTCCGCCAGCACCTTGATCGGCTGGAACGTGCTCGCCGGGTTCGCGAAGAGCGGGACCCCGCCGTAGACGTGGGGGAGCCAGCCCGGCAGCACGCCCCGCGCCATCTGCGCCGAGGTCATCTCGTTCTTGAAATACGCCGCGGCGAGGTAGTCGGTGCCGTAGACGTGCTGCCCGGCCAGCAGCGCGGGCAGGAAGTAGATCAGCGCGAGCACGACGTAGATCACCATGTACGTCGTGTCCCGCTCCCATACGGATCGTGGGGTCGTCGTCGACACCTGTTTCCCTTCGGTCATGCGCGTGGTGGTGTACGGCCCGCTGGCCGGGTCCTCACGCCGGCTTCCGCCATGTCCCGCAGAAGCACGTGAGCAGCTTGAATCGCGGCTTGAGCATCTCGATCACGTTCGGGAACCGACGCACCATATCGACCGGGTGCGGATACTTCCAGGGCAGGAGCGACGGGTCGTGCTCCCGGGCCCACCCGGTGGTCAGCATCCCGTCCGGGTCGAACGTGTCGAGTCGCGACGCGTAGTCGCCGTCGGGCTCGAAATGGGCATCGAGATCGCCCAGGAGACCGGCGGCCTCGGCCCGCGGGATCTCCCATCGCCCGTCGACGGAGACATCGAACGTGAGCACCAGTGCGCCGCCGGGCTCGAGGACCCGCGCGAACTCCGCGATGATGGCCTCGCGCCTCCGCGTGTGCTCGAGCACCGAGACGCACGAGACCACATCGAACGAGGCGTCCGGGTGGTCGAGCGAGGCGAGGTCCTCGGTGATGTACGAGACCGCGTCGTGGGCGGGCGGCCGCAGCTCCTTCGATGCGGCCTCGACCCGCGCATCGCGGTCCGAGCATACCACGGTCAGTCCGGGATACTCGGACGCCAGCCAGTGCGGGAAGAAGGTCAGCCCCGAGCCGGCGTCCAGCATGCGCATCGAGCCCGGGGTCCGGTCGAACGCCGCACCGACCCGCTCGGTCACGAAAAGGTATTCCCACCGCCGCGACCATCGGTGCAAGGGGTGCTTCGACCACCGCGCGCCGTACGCCTCCAGGACCCCCTCGTTGCCTTCGAGGAACGCCCCCGCGAACGCGCGCATCTCCCGGAACCGCGGCAGTCGAGGGACCTCCTCGTACGTATCCAGCGGCGGGTACCCGTCGGACAGCACGGCTCAGTCTTCGTCCAGGCGGGCGCGGAGCGTGTCGAGGTCCGCACGCTGCTGGGCCACCATCTCCGCGAGCAGCCCGAACCCGAACAGCAGGAACCCCAGCGTCTCCAGCAGGATCACCAGGTACAGGAGCGGGCGGTACCCGAACGGCGGCATGTGCCCGGCGACCCGGAGCCCGATCGTCACGAGGCCCACCACCACGCCGAGCCCCGCCATGACGAACCCGCTGAGCCCGAAGAAGATCATCGGCTTGCGGGAGAAGAACAGGAAGAACGCGACGGAGACCAGGTCCAGCATCCCCACGAGGATCCGCTTGCGACCGGAGTACTTCGCCTCCCCGTATCTTCGGGGCAGCAGGTCGATATCGATCTCGGTGACCGTGAACCCCCGGTCGTAGGCCAGCACCACGAAGAACCGGTGCCAGTCGTGACGGAGCGGCACCTCGTCGAGGACCTCCCGCCGGAACGCCTTCATGGAGTTCAGGTCGGAGACCGGCACCTTGAAGAGTGTCCGGCTCAACCGGTTGTACATCGTGGACACGGCCCGCTTCTCGTACCGGCCGATCTTACGCCCCGTCACGATGTCCCACCCCTCCCGCAGCTTCTCCAGGAACCGGGGGATCTCCTCCGTCTCGTGCTGGAGGTCGGCGTCGAACAGGACCAGCCACTCGGCGCTCGTGGCCCGCGCGCCCGTCAGCAGCGCCTCCGTCTTCCCGAAGTTGCGACGGTGCCGGACGACCTCGAGGCGGTCCCATCCCTGGGCCTCGGCGGCGTCCCCGGTCCCGTCCGTCGAGCCGTCATCGACGAGCACCACGTCGCCTTCCAGGCCGTGGCGTTCCCACGTGGCCCGCAGCTCCGCCACCAGTTCCGGCACGTTCTCCACCTCGTTGTAGGCCGGCACGATCACGGCGAACCGGCGCTTCACCTCCGGCAGCGGGACCTCCTGACGTGCGATGCGGGCTTCGACGCTGGCTTGCATGGGGGAAGAGTATGCGGAGAAGGCGTGGAGCGCGCCAGCGGGCGTGGCGGAGCGGCCGGGCACGGGCAGGGGCCACGGACGGTCGCGAGCCCGCAGCGCCTTCGAGCAGCGCTCGGCGTCCTCGCGAGAGGAGAAGGCGGGGTGAGCCCCGTCGTCTAGACCCGCTTCCTCATCCGCGCGCTCAGGATCCCCAGCTGGTCCCGGTACTTGGCCACCGTCCGGCGGGCGATCTGGATCCCCTCCTCCTTCAGGACATCCACGATCGCCTGGTCGGTGTACGGGTCCTTCGGGTCCTCGTCTTCCACGAGCTTCTGGATCTTGTCCTTGATCCCCGTGGCGCTGACGTCCTCGCCGCTCGTGGTGCTGAGCCCGCTGCTGAAGAAGAACTTGAGGTGGTACACGCCCCGCGGCGTCTGGACGTACTTCTCGTTGGTCACCCGGGAGACCGTGGACTCGTGCATGTCGATGACCTCGGCCACCTCCCGCAGCGTGAGCGGCTTCAGGTACTGGACGCCGCGCTCGAAGAACTCCCGCTGCCGGTCCACGATGAAGTTCATGACCTTGAGCATGGTCTGACGCCGCTGCTCGATGGCCTGGATCATCCAGTTGGCGCTGTTCAGCTTGTTGCTGATGAACTCCTTGTTCTCGCCCTTGAACTTGCTCTTGTCCTTGGCGATCTCCCGGTACGCCTTCGACAGCTT